>JBOGWH010000240.1:0-7342 GCA_050692975.1 Actinomycetota bacterium
GGGATCTTGAGGGCGGCAACCTTCTTGGCTACCTCCGGGTCGGCCTTGCGCGCCAGATACACAAATCCGGACCGCCGGTCGAGCTTTGGGTGGAGATCGCCGGCCGGGATCCCGAGCAGCGGCGCCAGGGCCGCCGCGGACCCGGCAGGATCGGTGACAAAACGAGGGTTGGCGTAGATGGTGCGGGCGTCGGTCGAGATGGCAAGCTCCGACCCGTTGCGATCGGTGATGGAGCCCCGCTGCGGAGCCAGGTCGATGCGCCTCACACGCTGGTCCGCGGCCAGCCGGACGAACCGGTCCGAGTGCAGGACCTGCACCCAGTACAAGCGAGCAGTGATCGTAAAAAGGCCCGCAACCAGGACGGCGGCCAGAACGCCCACCCGTGCCTTCCCGCTATTTCGGGCAGATGCCGCCATCAGGCTCTTCCCGGCCTGCCGGTCACGGCGCTGGAGACCGCGAATTCCCGCAACCGGGACGTCTCCTGGGGGTCCGCACTCTCGGCCGGGCCGGTTACGGACAGGTATTCCCGCTGATCGGGGCGGACCAGCCCGAGCTTCGCGGCGGCCTCCGCCAGGCGGACCGGCGACTCAGCCTCGGCAATGCGAACTCGCATCTGCCGCGCCTGCGCCATCTGCTGCTCCATGTTCTTTTCGAGCTCCCCGATCCGAAACGAGCTCTGAGCGATATAGATGTTCAGCGTAACGAGGCCGAAAATGAACCCCCCCACCGCAAAAAGGATGGCCGCGGCAAAAGCCAGGCCCTGGGGCCGGTAGCGAACGGAGGTCCTGGCTGCCTGCTTGGTCGCCGGAACGGCGCGGCGCGCAGGCGACGCCGCCGGTGCCGGGCGCCGGACGGGGCGGGGGCGAGCCGGGGTGTACCGGGCGGCGCGTGCTGCCATGGCCACTAGGCGGCCCTTTCCAGTTTCTCGGCCGCCCTCATGGCGGCGCTGTCGGAGCGAGGATTTGCCTGCCGCTCCTCGGCCGAGGGGCGTACCGCCTTGCGGGTGAGCACCCGCACCACCGCCTGCTTGCCGCAGCGGCAGACCGGGAGGTCGCGCGGACACTCGCAGCCGCGTTCGAACTGCCTGAAAACGGCCTTGACGATCCGGTCCTCCAGGGAGTGATAGCTGATCACGGCCACCCTGCCCCCGGGCGCAAGCATCTCCACCGCCGTGGTGAGAGCCTGCTCGAGTACTTCAAGCTCGCGGTTGACCTCAATGCGGATCGCCTGAAAGCTGCGGCGGGCCGGGTGGGGCCCGGTGCGGCGGGTGGCGGCGGGGATCGCCTGCTTTATGACCTCCGCCAGATCCAGCGTGCGCTCAAAAGGTCTTTCCGCCCGGCGCTGCACGATCGCCCGGGCGATCCTGCGTGAGAACCTCTCCTGCCCGTACCGGCTCAGAAGTGCGGAAAGCTGGTTTTCTGGATAACTATTCACAACCTCTCTGGCAGAAGTAGAAACGTCCTGGTCCATACGCATGTCCAGCGGCCCATCCTCCCGGTAGCTGAAACCCCGCTCCGGGCGGTCGAGTTGCATTGAGGAAACGCCCAGGTCGAAGAACACCGCCCCGGGCACCTCGGCCACAGACGCCAGGTCACGGAAGTTAGCAGGCACGAGTTTCACGCGGGGACCGAATCTCTTAAGCCGCCGCCCGGCCAGCTGAAGGGCCTGGGGGTCCTGATCCAGGGCCAGTATCCGGGCTTCCGGGAAAGCCGCAGCGAAAGCGGCCGTATGACCCGCCGCCCCGGCGGTGCAGTCCACCAGCAACGGGCTGGCCACCAGTCCGGGGCGCAGGAGGTCTACGGCCTCCTGCGCCAGGACCGGTACGTGGGGGGGTTGGGGGGTCAAGGTTCATCAATCTAAAAGGCTTTGAGGAAAAGAAGGGCGAGCCCCAGGTAGCCGCCGAGTGTCAGGCCCGACGCCGCGAGGAGCAAGAAGGTCTCGGAGACCTCCCGCATCAATGTTCGTCCCGGAAATCCGTCCACTTCCTACTCCTTTCTGGCCGGCGACGATGTATCCAGACGCTCGGCAATCTGCTCGTAGTCGCTTTCAATCCCTCGCTTGTACTGCTCCCAGGCGGCCGCATCCCAGACCTCGGCCCGGGTGGAGACCCCGATCAAGATCACGTCCTTGGAAAGGCCGGCGTACTCCCGCAGGGACGCCGGGACGGTGATCCTTCCGGATCGGTCGATCTGCTCCTGGGAGGCCGTCGAGAAGAACAACCGGTTGTGGTCGCGCTGGACCTTCTGGTTCATAGAAACCGTTTCCAGCTGGGCCGCCCTGCTCTCAAAATGCGGGCGGCTCATGAGAAACAGGCACTTCTCCAGGCCGGCGGTGACGAACACCCCCTCCTGGAGCTCATCCCTCCACCTGGCCGGGACGAACACCCGGCCCTTGGCGTCGAGCGAATGATGAAACTCTCCGGTAAGCAAATCGTGCGCTCCATTGCCGTCCTAATCTTCAAGAAGAGCCTCTCCGTGGTCCTCTTCTGTTCCCCACTTTGCGCCACGATACTCCTCCTCTACGCCACCGTCAAGCAAAAAAGTAGATAAAAAGATAATTACAGAGGTGTAATTCTGTTGGGTTAGGAGAGTGCGGCTTTAGCCGGCTACGGTTATGTACGGCTCCCAGGCTGGGTGGGGCTTGCCGACCGACACCATCAGAAACAGGTTGTTGGACGGGATGTTGGGCGGTCGTCTCAGCCGCATGCCGGCTTCACTGGGCATGCGGTTCTCCTTGCGGGAGTTGCAGGGCCTGCATGAAGCCACCACGTTGTCCCAGGTGTGAGTGCCGCCCTTGGACCGCGGCTTGATGTGATCGACGTTCTCGGCAGCGGCCCCGCAGTACTGGCATTCGAAGCCGTCTCTGATGAACACCGCCCGCCGCGACAGGGTGGCCCGGGCCCGGTAGGGCACCTTGACGAAATACTTGAGACGCACCACCGACGGGATGGGCAGGCTCATCTTCTCAGAGCGGAACTCCCCGTCCTCCACCGCGTGCTCGACGACGGCCTTCGCCTTGAGGACCAGAACAATCGCGCGTCTCTCGGAAACCACACACAGTGGCTGGTATGACGCATTTAAGACCAGCGATCTCCCCAAGCCTCACTCCTTAAAGCTCGACCAAGTTGGGTCCCAGGATCGCTGCTGAGCCCCGATCAGTATAAGGGACGCGCCGGACCCCGAGGCGACGGCCCCCCTGGAGGATCTAGCCGGGGCGGCCGACCGCGGTCCGCTCTGCCATCAGCGAGTCCTCAGCCTGGCGGAGAGTCGCCACAAACTCCTCACGGTCGCGAAGGAATGCGGCCACGCCCTGGTCGAGATTTCGGGTGATCTCGTCGATGGCGAGAAAGAAGGACATCTGCCCCTGCCTCAGGGCATCGAGGATCTCGCCGTCGTCTTTAGCCACCCGGAAGATGCTCTGGCCGTCGGTGATCAGCTTCACCTCGGCGAGGTGCTCCTCGAGGCCGGCCTTCTTCCTCAGGTAGTCATAGGCCCGGCGGACCCTCTGGAGGGACATTCCACCGTCCAGGAGAGCCTTGACGACTTTGAGGGCGACAAGGTCACGGAATGCGTACAGTCTTTTGACGCCGGGGCGGCCCCCGGTGGATTGGACCGTCGGGCGAACCAGCCCGACGTGGTCCCAGTACCGAAGCTGGTGGGTGGTGCAGTTGGTCAAGCGGCATGCTTGAAGGACGGTGAACCCCTCCATGGTGTCCTTTCTCGAACTTATAAAAACGGAAATAGAACGGTTGGTTTCAGGTTTGTGGATGCACCTGTGTTCTAACAAACGCTCTCCACAACGCGCAAGGTCGATAGCGATTCTTTTTTGCAAAGGATGAAGAAAGTTTCGCGACTCAGCGCCGCGCGGAAGCTACTGCTCCCTTTTGCTCCTGAGATCTCTCAACCGCTGCTCGAGCTTTCCGAACACATCTGCCACCCCGGAGCGTTGCTTCAGTGACTTGATCTGCTCGGATCCTGCCTTCTTGACGTTATGGAAGGTGTAGGTGGCCGCGGCCAGCATCAACAGAAACGATGCGATCCCCACGACGAGCAGAGGACGGATGAAAAATACGATCAG
The DNA here is from genome assembly GCA_050692975.1 of Actinomycetota bacterium. GTDB lineage: Bacteria > Actinomycetota > CADDZG01 > JAHWKV01 > JAHWKV01 > JBOGWH01. The sequence goes on from JBOGWH010000240.1 coordinate 4,078, forward strand.
CAGGGCGAGGCCGGCGGCAAACAGGCCGAGGCCCCGGCGGATATTGCGGGCAAGGTGGCCCGTGAGGGTTGAAGAGGCCACGCCCCTAGCGAACTCCGGGTCCTGCTCGTAAAGCCGGCGTTCTATGTCCTGAAGTATCTGCTGCTCTTCGTCCGATAGAGGCATTGGTTCTCTCTCCGCTCGCCCGGATACCTCAATTATAGGGTCGCCCCTCCCATATACCCCTATCGGCACAATCGCATCGCTTCATTAAAGGCCCCGGCTACTGCGCAAGCATGCCGGCAAATCCTGCTGCTTGATTGCCGAAGCGCTTTCGTATGCCGTCCACGGCACGGTCGGCCAGAGCCCACTCGGGCGCTTTTTCCAGGGACAGCTGCCGGGTGCCCGGCGACGAGCTGAGCTTGCTGACCGAGATACCCAGAAGGCGGATTCGCCACGCCCGGTGCTCCAGTGCGGCGATGAACCTGAGCAACAGATCTCTGGCCGGCCCGTAGATCTCCAGAGTTGCATCGACCTGATGGCTGAGGGTTGTGGAGCGGGTGAAAGTGGAGAAGTTTGCCATGCGCACTTTCAGGGTGATGGTTCGGGCGCTGCTCCCGGAAGCCCTCAGCCGGCTTCCGACCCGGTCGGACAGCGCAAGCACCGCCGACAGGGCCTCGCCTGCGCCGGCGAGGTCGTGCTCGAAAGTTCGCTCTGCGCCGATCGACTTCTGCCCTGCACCTTGAGGCAGTACCGGCCGGTCGTCGCGCCCCGACGCCAGAGCGCTTATGTAAAGCCCGAGGGGACCGAGCACCTTCTCCATCGTCGGCCGGGGCACTTTCCTTATGTCGCCGATGGTTTTAAGCCCGAGTCGTTTCAGCACCAGAGTGGTCTGCTCCCCCACTCCCCATAGCTCTCCAATGCCGAGGCCCCCCAGCCAATCCTCGGCCCTCACCGGGTCGACGACAAGCAACCCGTCGGGCTTGGCATGGCGCGAGGCAACTTTTGCCAGGAACTTGTTGGCGGCGACTCCGATGCTTACGTTGAGGCCGGTCTCCCCCCGGACCGTCTTTCTCAGAGCTCCCGCGGCGTTATCCGGTTTTTTCCATAGACGGCTTGCCCCCTGCAGGTCCAAAAAGGCCTCGTCCATGCCGAGAGGCTCTACCACTGGAGAGAAGCTGGTGAAGATCTCATGCACCTCGCCGGACGCTTTCTTGTAGGCGTCGAAGTCGGGGGGCAGGAAGATCCCGGCCGGACACAGACGGCGGGCGCGGGAGGTCGGCATGGCCGAGCGGACCCCGAACCGGCGGGCCTCGTAGGAAGCCGAGGTTACGACTCCCCGCGAGGACGCCCCGGCCACGATGACCGGCCGGTCTCGCAGCGATGGGTCCCTCATCTGCTCCACCGATGCGTAGAAGGCGTCGAGGTCGGCGTGCAGTATCGGCGTGTCCCAGGCCATCTATCGCCCGGCCGATCCGCCGCTGGAGTGCCATAGCTTCGGCATCTCAAAAGGCTCGTCAGAATTTTCCAGGTCCATGACGTGGTGGCCCTGCACCGAAACCCCGGCCACCCCGGTGCGCCGCACCCTTCCCTTTACGGCGAGGATCCAGCCGTCGAAGACGGTGCGGGCGTACTTGCGCTGGGCCTCGTCGAAAAGGGCGATGTTGATGTGGCCGGTGCCGTCGTCCAGGGTGAGAAAGATCACCCGCTTGCCCGATTTGATCGGCGGGGTCTGGGTGGCCACCTTGACTCCGGCAACGACCACGGGGGCGTTGCCTCGTTTCGTCAACAGCCTGGAGGCCGGGGTGCACTTCAGCTTGCTGAGCTTCTCTAAATAAAACGACATCACATGGGACGAGACATCCATGCCGGTCACTTCCAGCTCGGCGGCCACCTTCTCGCGCCGGGAGTAATCCCGGATGCCGGTCAAATCCACTCCCCCGTCGAAAAGTTCCAGGGCAATCTGCTCGCCCCGCGCCGCTTTGGGCCCGCGACCCCGGCGGCCCGGAAAGGCGCAGTCGGGGTCGTTGGTGTCCAGCAGGCCGATGACCCAGAACAGTTCCCGGCGGCTTCTCCCCGACGAGATCGAATCAAAGGCGCCGCAGTGAATCAGCCCCTCCACCACCGGCCGGGAGACGTTCGAGCGGGAGCAGAAGTCCTCCAGGCTCTTCCAGGGCCTTAACTTGATGATGGCTTCGACCTCGGCGCCGGAGATGCCCTTCACATCTTTCAGTCCCAGCCGTACCCCGATGCGCTCCTGCCCACCGGCTTCGTACAGAGACCGGGTCTGGATCTCTTCGACCTCGTGCAGGGACCCCTTAGCCGGTTCGGCCGCAACCTCCTCGGCCCGGTAGTCGGCATCGGAGAGGTTGACGTCGCACTCGAGGATTGTGATCCCGTGGTTGCGGGCATCGGCCAGGATGGCCCTGCGCGGATACATACCCGGCTCGTGGGTCAGAACTCCCGAATAGAACTCGGCCGGGTAGTGAGCCTTCAGCCAGCTGGACTGATAGGTCGGCACCGCAAAGGCCGCCGCGTGCGCTTTGCAAAAACCGAACGACGCGAACGCCAGGACTTCGTCCCAGATCTTGGCGGCAAGCTGCTCATCCCACCCCCGCTTCACCGCGCGCTTAACGATCTCATCGCGCAGAGTGCGATGCTGGCCGTTTACCCCCGCCGGCGTGCCGGTTGTGGGGTCGGGAGCTTCGAAGGTGTCGTCGAGGTTGCGGCGGATCTTGTCCGCCTCACTCAGCGAGCAGCCGGTCAGCGATGCGATCACCCGCATCACCTGCTCGTGATAGACGATCACTCCGTGGGTCTCCTTCAAAAAATCGGCCATGCTGGAGTGGCCGTAGGAGACCGGCTCCAGCTGCATGCGGCGGCTCAAAAATGGCCTGACCATGTCGGCTTTCATCGGGCCCGGACGGAAAAGCGAGATGTCGATGATCAGGTCCTCGAAGCGTCCGGGCTGAAACTTGCCGAGCAGCTCCCGCTGGCCGGGCGACTCGATCTGAAAACATCCCAGGGTCCTGGATTGCCGGATGAGGTCGAAGGTGGCCTGGTCGTGAGTGTCGATGCTCTCGAGCTCTACCGACCGGCCCCTGACTCTCTGGATCTCACCCAGCGTGTGGGTGATGGCCGACAGCATCCGGACTCCCAGAACGTCGAGCTTGGCGAGCCCCAGAGTCTCGACGTCGTCCTTGTCGAACTGGCTGGTGAGGAACCCTTCGTTGGAAAGCTGCATCGGCATCAGGTCGGCCAGGTTGTTGTCCGAAAGGATGACCCC
>JBOGWH010000241.1:0-6759 GCA_050692975.1 Actinomycetota bacterium
GCTTCCGCCTGTGCAGCCGGCGCTTCCGCTTCCTTGGCGGGCTCCTCTGCCGGGGCGGCCCCGGCAGCCGCCTTTGCAGCCTCGGCAGGATCGGTGGGCAGGCCTTTGGAGGCCCGCATCCGGGCCGCCTTGGCGCGTGACTGGGCTACTGTCGGCGAGGAACCTTTTGCCTGCTCCTCGGCCAGTACCCGCTCGAATACTTCTTCGGGAGTCTCTGCCATTTAATTGCTCCTAAAGAGGGCCACTGATTCCGCCGTCCTTGCGGACCCGCCAGAAGTGCACCGCCATCTGGATCACGATGATGAACGGCAGGGCGAGCACATGCAGCGTGTACCAGCGAATAAGCGTGGATGCACCGATCTGCACCCCCCCCAGCAAAACGAATGAGACCTCTTTGCCGATGACGGGAGATTCATAGGCCATCTGCGTACCAACGGTGACCGCCCAGATGGCCAGTTGGTCCCACGGCAACAGGTAGCCGGTGAACGCCAGGAGCAGCGTCACCACCAACAGGGTGACTCCCAGCACCCAGTTGAACTCCCTCGGGGGCTTGTAAGAGCCGGTGTAAAAGACCCTGGCCATATGCAAGAAGACGGTGATGGTCATCAGGTGCGCTCCCCATCGATGAAGGTTGCGGACGAGCTGCCCGAACGCAACCGAAGTGTGCAGCGCAAGCATGTCGTCGTAAACCACCTCGGTCGAGGGGCGGTAGAAGAACATCAAAAAGATGCCCGTAACCGTCAGAAAAATGAAAAGGAAGAACGAAAGGCCGCCCAGACACAGTGTGTAGGAAAGCTTGATGCCGTGGCGCTTCACTTTGACGGGGTGGAGGTGGTACAGAACCGAGTTCATGACCACATAGGCCCGGTTTCTGGGGGAGTCCTGGTATCCCTTCTGGAACACCGATCCGGGACGGAAGATCGCCCTCCATACCTGGCCTTCCCGGACCTTGTCCCAGGCGTCCTTCAATAAGTGGCCCGGTTTGGGGATTCCGCCGAGCCGCTGCCTTAATTGTTTTGCCACCTTAAGCCGATTTCTCCGCTTTTTGCGCCCCGCCTACTGTGCCCATTGCCCGGGCCTTGCCTTTCGGCCCCTCCAGGCGGCCGATCGTCAGGGCCCCGGTCGGACAGCGCTCAACGCACAGCAGACAACGGGTGCACGCATCATCGTCGATCACAAAAAGGATGTCGTTGGCTTTCATGTCCCTGGCTATTTCATCCGAACCGGCCTCCGAAACGATGTCCGGATCCAGCATGAAGATGCAGTACCAGGGGCAAATGTCAACGCAGCCCTCGCAGAGAATACACAGTTCGGGGATGAGTCCGATATACCTCGGGGGCTTGCGGATCGATTTGAGCCATGAGGCCTCGACATCTTCCATGACGTAGTCGGTCCGGATCACCGGCTTTTCGATGTCGTTCTTCTTGCTGAAGGGATCGCGAGGAGTGTTCATCGATTACTTTCCGGGGAGATAACCCTTGACCGGTGACGCGCCGCCTTGCCCGAGCCTCCGGCGCTTCTTCTCACCCATGATGTAGGTAAGCACCAGCGGAATCGCAAAAACCGTTGTCTGGTAGCCCATGGAAATCGCATCGTGGATGCGGACCAGGGTGTAGCGGTCCTTGAATTCGTAGCCGGTTTTGTCCTTGATGAATTCGGCGATGTCGTCGCTCCGCTTGCCCCACTCGTACCGAAAAATCGAGGGAATGAAGCCCAGGACCACGATCAGGATTGCGGTGATGACCAGTCCGGCAATGACCGCTTTTGGCCAGGTCATTTGCGACCTGGTGAGGTTGTCGATCATGCCTTTAGGTCCCGAGGGTGCCATCGCCGGGCGATTATAGCCCACCCATATCGGCCCTCATCAAGCAATGGGCGCGGCGCGGCAATTTTGTCCGCGGCCGCCAAATTCACGACCCACCATTTGGCCCCCGGCGGAGCCTATCCATGCGCTCCTCAAGGGATCTTTGACGGCGGGACAGACTGAAAAGATATGCGGCGATGGCGACCCAGACCAGGGAAAAACCGATGCCGAGATACAGAAGTTTGCTTGCTTCGATGGCTTCGGGCGTCCGGGCGGCCAGGTTCATGCCGCCTCGAGGGAGTCAACCCTGCGGGCCAACTCGCCCAGGCGGACCCGCAGGGCGAGCAGCGCCGAGAACATCAACGTGAAAACCACCACCATGAAAAGCATGGTCACAAGCATCTCCGCAGGCAGCCGCGACGCCTCGCCGGGAGTGACCACCACCGAGTCGGGGTGCTGCCCGCGCCACCACTGGACTGAAAAGTGAACCAGCGGCACAACGGCGAAGCCCGCGATGCCTATCACGGCGGCGATTCGGGAGCCCTGGCCGGGATCGGCCGCCATCGCCCGGAAGATCAGGTAGCCGAGGTAAATGAGGAAAAGGACGAAGGTGAGGGTGAGCCTGGCGTCCCAGGTCCAGTAGATGCCCCATACCGACTTTCCCCAGATCATCCCGGTGGCCAGTGTGATCCCGGTGAATAGGACACCGACCTCGGCGCTGGAGTGGGCAATTGTGTCCCAGCGCGGCGAATCGCCCCGCAGGTATGCGATCGAAGCGACCAGAACGACCGCGTAGGCGAGATACGCGATCCAGGCCGAAGGCACGTGGACGTAAAAGATCCGCTGCACGGTCCCCTCAAAGCAGGCGCCGTTGACCACCCGGGAGCAGTCGGTGGGCACCCAGGTAAAGATCGCGGCAAGGCCGGCGAGCATTGTCGCCGCCACCACCGCGGGCAGGAGTCGAAGAGAAGATGAAGTCATTCCTGGATCACAAATTCGAACGCAACGGCCCCAATGGTAACGAAGATGACGTCGTAGACGAGCATCAGGACGAACCATCGGCCTTCTCCCGACAGTCCCCCGGTGGTCAGCAGCGCGGACGTGAGCCTGGATGCTGCCAGCACCGCAGGCAGCACCATCGGGAACAGCAGCAGCGGCAGGATGAGGGCGCGGGCACGGGAGTACTGCGAGGCGGCTGCAAACAGAGTCCCGGCCGCGGCCAGGCCGATGTCGGCCGCGAGCGCCACCGGGATGATCAGGGGAAATATCTGCCCGGCGGGGGTGCCCGAAAGAATCAGAAAGGCCGGGAAGATAAAGCTCTGAAGCAGCAGCAGGAAAGCCAGATTCGCCAGTGCCTTGCCGGCGAACAGGAAGGCGGGATCCACCGGAGCAAGGATCAGGCCTTCAATCCGGGACCCCTCTTTTTCTTGGGCGGCGGTCATACCGAATCCGATGACCGCCGCAAAAAGGAACGCCACCCACAGGAACTGGCCGGACACCTCACGGGCCGAGACGGCGCCGGCTGCGGGGAGGGGAGTCGGGACCCTCCCGGCGCCGGGGGGCAGGGCGAAGGTAAACAAAAAGACCAGCACCAGCGAGAACAGGACCATGGTCGGAACCACCTGCTTGGCCCGGGCGTCGGATCGTAGGTCCTTCACTGCGATGGTCAGTGCGTTATTCATCGCCGCCCGTCACCGAGTCGTCCGGAGGCCATTTCTATGACCCGGTCGCTCAGCGATTCTCCGAGAGCCCGGTCGTGGGTCGAAATCAACACAGTGCGGCCGGGCCGTTTCAAAAGTGCCGCGAGGCTTTTCACGGCTGCAGAGTCCACCGAGGAAAAGGGCTCGTCGACGATCAGGTAGTCCGGATCGTGAAGCAGCGCGCGGGCGAGGCCGCAGCGCTGTATCTCTCCCCGGGAAAGCTCTCCGACCGGCCGGCCCGCTCTGGTTTCCATACCGACCTCGGCCAGCTTTTCGGCCGCCGCACCCGGCTTCACCCGGTAAAGGCCGGCGAACAGCCGGAGGTTCTCCTCGGCCGTGAGCTGGGGATACAGGTACGGTTCATGGCCGAGGTAGCCGATACCGGCCCGCACCGCCCTGGGCGGCTTGCCGTTGAACTCCACGGTGCCAGTGCTCGGCCGAAGCAGCCCGGCGATCAATTTGAGCAAGGTGGTCTTCCCGGCGCCGTTGGGGCCGAAGACCGCGATGCAGGAACCCGTTTCGATTTCGAAGTCGGCCGGATACACCGCAGTGACGCGCCCGAGCCGCCGGCTGAGACCTCTGGCGGCAATCACGAGTTCAGCTTAAACGGGCGAGCCTTCGCTTCATACGCTCCCGGTCCCGCCGGTATGTGCCCTGGTCCATCGCGCCCTTTTCGAATTCTGCGTCCAGCCTGGCGATCTGCTCGATGATCTCCTCGCGGCCGGCTTCCGGCTGCGTCTCTTTGCGGTGGCGCTTCCGGGAGAGCACCGCCGACCCCACTGTGGCCACCGCCAGCGTCGCCAGCGCCGCGCCCAGACCGATCCACAGGCCACCGCCGGTTTCACCTTCATAGACGATGTCGGCCCCCAGCAGAGCCCCGGCCGCAAGCTCACCGCTGCGATACCTGCGGTAAGTCGTGTTTCCGAGCTTCTTGGTCTCCTGGAACTTGAGGCCGGGCCCGGCCTGAAGCTTCAGGCCCGGGCCTACCAGCAGGTCCACTTTCCCGGTTGAATAAACAGACTCTCGCCGGAATTGAAATCCGGTCCGGGGAACCCTGACCTTGTACAGATAGGAGATCTGGGTCTGTCCGGGGTAGAGCGGGGAGGTCGCCGCCGGGCCCATCGCGGTGGGCGCCAGCCCGCGGGGGTTGGCCTTCTCGGCGGGGGAGAGATCAAACGCTCCTTCGGGAAGCGCCAGCAGGACGATGGGCCTGGGTTGCCCGTCCCCCATGCCGGTGAAGGTTCGGTCGGAGCTGTTTGCGACCCGCAGCACTTCCAGGACCTCCATGGTGTCCCCCTTGCCCTGCAGAACGGTGATCGTATTTGAAGCGACGGAAACGACGGAGGGGTCCGCGGTGGTCTCGAAAATTTCCAGGTCGATCGTGATCTCCGCGTCTTTCGATCTGACTTCCTTGGCGTAGGTCACGCCCTGATGCTCCACGCCGACGAACAGCCGCGATCCCGCGAACCCTTCGATGCGGAAGGTCCCATCATTCGAGACCTGGCGTTTCAGCTCGCCGGCCTTTCCGCCCTCGTCGATCTCGCTGCCCACCACCGTCAGGCCCGCCGGAAGGGGAACTCCGGCCGTCCCCATCTTGATCCTGCCCGACACCGTCACCTGCGCCTGCGCGGCGGCGGGCAGTGCGATTAAAGCAAGAAGCGCCGCAGCTAGGGCCGCCCGGCCGGTGCGCCCGCCTGGGCGGCCCACTACTGCTCCAGGCGCCGCCGCGCCTCCGCGATCTCCAGCTCGAGCAGGTCGTCGGGGCTCAGCCGCCGATCCAGCCGCCTGAGGATCGAAATCGCTTCGGCCTCGAGTTGCCGCCGCATCAGGTCGTGCTGGTCGGGGTTGACTTTGCCGGTCTTGCGGTCGAGCTCGAGGTCCAGGATGCAGCGGTAGACGGCTTCTTTTGCCTCGACGAGGTCGGCGGTCTCGTCGCCGTCCCTCCGGACATACTGCTTGCGCCCCAGCAGGGGGGAGAGCAACCACAGCCCCGTTGCGGCCCCGAGCGCTGCACCGATCAGCCACTGCATCACTCGGCCCTCGCTGCGAAACGCCCTAGGTCCTCGTCCAGTTCGGCGCGCTCCTGCTCCGATATATTCGCCGTGGGCGCCTCAGCCTCGGGCGGTTTCCTCGATGCCATCACGACGACCAGAACTCCAAGCCCCGCGGCGGTTGCTCCCAAGGGAACCGCCCACGAAACGGCCGACTTCGGCCTCCCGGCGACCGACCGTCCGTATTCGGAGAGCAGCCAGTCGTCTATCTGGGCATTGGTCTGCTTCTCGGCCACGCGCCGTGCGATCTTCGCTCGCAGTTGCGCCGCCTGGCCGCTGGGGCATTCCTCCAGGTTCAGACCCGGGCAGAAGGGAGACATGGTGCGGTGAGCAACCTGCTGGACGGTCGGAACGGCCCGTGGATCGGGGCCCGACGCCGCAAATGCGGCGAGCCCTCCCGCGGCGAGAGCCAGCACTGCGACGGCCGCTGCGATCTTCATGCCGGGACGGCCACCTTTTCTTTCCTTGCTGTGGCGGGGGGCACCGGCGCCGGCGCCGCCGGTGGCTTCGCCGCGATGAGGATCAGCATGCCCGCAGCCATCACGGCGCCTCCGATCCATATCCATACCACCAGCGGATTGATCCACGCCCGCATGGTCACTCTCCCGGACACCTCCATATCGGTGAGCACCAGGTAGAGGTCGTGAGCCAGCGTCGTGTGCAGGGCAATCTCCGACTGCGGTTGCCGCTGGGCGAAGTGCAAGTTGCGCTGCGGCCGCATGATCACGGGCTTGCCGCCGTCCCGGGCAGCGGAGACGACGGCCATGTTGACCATCTTCTCGTCGGTGGCAAAGTTGTTCGCCCGCACGTACTTCAACTCGTAGTTGCCGAACTGCAGCCTGTCTCCGGGAACCAGCTGGCCCGACCAGGTCTGTTTGAAGGCCCCTCCGGCGATGCCCAGAAAGACCAGGACCACCCCCAGGTGCACCACGTATCCCCCGTAGCGTCTGCGGTTACGCCTCACCGCCGTGCGGAGGCCGCCGACAAGTCCCATGGCGCCGGGCGTTCGGTGGGCCCGCGCCGCCGAGACGAATTCGGCCAGCGTAGAGGTCCCGACGAACGAGCAAAGTCCGAGAGCGAAAAGGGCCCCGGCAGAGCGGGTCCCTCCCGCCGCCAGCCCCCCCACGGTGGCGGTCCCCGCCGCGAGGGGAATCGCCAGCCGCCGCCACAGCTGCCTTCCCGAATCCCTGCGCCACGCCACGAG
>JBOGWH010000242.1:0-2057 GCA_050692975.1 Actinomycetota bacterium
ACCTAAGCCTCCCCGCGGGGAGAGTGGAAGCATTGATTCAGCACGAAGTCGGAACACATGTCGTCACCTATGCCAACGGGGGGACACACCGGCTTCAGATGCTGCGGGTTGGACCTCCCGGATACGAAGAGACTCAGGAGGCGCTTGCGGTTTTCTCCGAATACGCGGTCGGAGGCCTGACCAGGGCCCGCCTCATTCAGCTTGCCGCCCGGGTGGCGGCCGTAGACGGCCTTGTTCGGGGAGGGTCATTCACCGAGGTCTTTTCGACGCTGACGAAGGGCCACGGCATCGCCCCGAAAGCGGCCTTCCAGATTGCGGCGCGGGTTTTCAGGTCCGGAGGCCTAACCAAAGACGCCATTTACCTTAGGGGAATCTCAGCCCTGCTCGACTATCTCGAGAGCGGAGGTCCGCTGGAGCCCCTGTTCATAGGAAAATTGCCACTTGGGAGCATCAAGCTCGTCGGCCACCTGCGAGACTTGGGACTCGTCTCATCGCCTCCGCTTCGGCCAAGGTGGGCCGACGAGCCGGCGGCACAGCCGCGAATCGCGGCGGCCCGCCGGGGGCTGGGCGTCGTCGGACTGGTAGAAAAGGAGGCAGCTTGAAGATTGCATTCGTAGTTAACGACGTGACCACCGAGAAAGCCCAGTACTCCACCACCAGACTGGCCCGGGCAGCCAGCGCCATGGGTCACGATGTGTTTTACATCGGCACGGACGAGTTTGCCTTTGATGCAGACGACGCCGTTTCGGCCCGGGCCCACCGGGCGCCGAAGAGCAAGGCTCCTTTGAAGGACTACCTGACGGCCATCCAGAAAGAATCCGCCATCAAACGCATCGATCTCGGAGAACTCGATGCCGTCATGCTGCGAAACGACCCGGCGGACGATTTCGTCGAACACCCCTACCGGCAGTCTGCCGGCATCGTCTTTGGACAGCTGGCGGCGGGGCGGGGAACCCTTGTGGTCAACGATCCCCTGGGCCTCTCACAGGCCCTCAACAAACTGTACTTCCACGCCTTCCCTCCCCAGATTCGCCCCAGGACCCTGGTGACGAGGGACCCAGAAGAGATCCGGGCTTTCGTCGAGCAGCAGGGCGGCAAGGCGATCCTCAAGCCCCTGCAGGGCTCGGGCGGACAAAACGTGTTCATGATCAGCAAGGGCGACGCTCCCAACCTCAACCAGATGATCGATGCCGTCGCCCGGGACGGATACGTCGTGGCGCAGGAATATCTGCCGGCTGCGGCCAAGGGGGATGTCCGCCTTTTTGTGATGAACGGCCGGCCACTCAAATCCAACGGCACCTATGCAGCCTTTGCCCGAAAGCAGAGGGGCACCGATCTCCGCAGCAACATGTCGGTGGGGGCGGAGGCGGCAAAGGTGAAGGTAACCGAGCAGATGCTGAGAATTGCCGAGGTGGTTAGACCCAAACTCATTCAGGACGGCATGTTCTTCGTCGGATTGGACATCGTCGGGGACAAGCTCATGGAAATCAACGTCTTCTCTCCGGGAGGACTCGGCAGCGTCAAGAAGCATGGGGGGGTCGATTTTGCACCCGTGGTGATCAAGGCTCTGGAGGAAAAGGCGAAGTTCCGCAGCATCTACGGCCGTTTCCGGAACACCGAACTGGCGACCATGTAAGGCGTCCGCAGCGGATTCAGCTCGGAGAATTTAGTGAGGCCCGACGGCTCGTATTCCTTGTAGCCCTGCGTTAGTCCTCGAGGATTCTCCGGCCGGAGATTTCTTCGATCGAGATGCGGATCCACTCGTCCGAGACGGGTTCTGCCCACGATTCCAGTGGGCCCCGGCGCAGCCGTTCGATCTCTTCGGCGTCCCTGACCTCAGTAGCGGTCCCTTGCACCAACACGCTCCAACCCTCCCTGGGACGGCTGGAATCCACTTCGAAAGCAACCGGCGTACCTTCCCCCAGGTCGCCCAGAGTGCTGTCCGGGGCGGTGCGGAAAACGATCGAGTCCTGGTCGAAAATGTAGTTGACCGGCAGGATCATCGGCCGGCCGTTGGTCACAAAAGCGAGTCGTCCGACAAAGCCGTGCATCTTGAG
>JBOGWH010000243.1:0-4290 GCA_050692975.1 Actinomycetota bacterium
TTGTATCCCTTGGTGTGCTCGGGCTCGGCGACCTTCATTTGCATCTGTCCGGCGCCGGGGGGCTTGGCCTTGGACGGCTTCAGCACCGACACGGGACGCAGTTTCTTCTTGGGTTTCTCGGCCCCGGGGGCCGGGTCCTCGGCTTCCGGGGCGGGTGCCGGGCCCTGGATCAGAAAACCGCGCAGCGAGTCCATCAGCCCCGAGGCCAGCCGCGCCGCCCACATCCCCGCCCATCTGAGTCCCTCGCCGACTATCATCAGCACGACCCTCAACCCGGAAACGACCCGCGACAGCGGTGTTCGAGTGGTTATGAGCAGCCCGGCAAGGGTCACCGCCGAGATGAGGATTCCCGCTCCCCACACCGAAAGCAGGCGTTTCGCCGGCCACGCTACGGCGGCGCCCAGCGCCCCGCCCAGCTTCGGAAGCTGCTCGATGGTCACCCCCGCCTGATCGCCCGCACCCAGCAGGTGCCGGAAGGCGGCAATCCCGGCAATCGTCAGGGCGGCGCCGATGCCGACTCGCCCCGCTGCCTCACTCCGGGGGCCCCGCATCAAGAGAAAGCCGCAGGCGGCCAGTACCGGAGGGACCAGCAGCCCCGGCGCCCCGAAGGCGCCCCGGATAAGCCAGTCAAACAGGCGCCCCACCGGCCCGGCGGCGTGCAGGTACATTCCCAGCCCGGCCAGCAGGCCGCACACCATCAGGGCGATGCCGTTTATGTCCCGGCGCTGACCGGCCCCCATCTTCTTGCGCGGTTTGCCCCGGCGAACCGGCTTGCGGTTGCCGGAGGGCCGCCCGGCGACGGGCCGGGTGGGCCGGCGAGCCGCAGGCCTGCGTCTGGGGGCGATTTTTGTGGCCATCTGTACCTAAACCTCCATCACGACCGGAAGAAGCATCGGGCGCCTGCCGGTGCGCTTGGCGACCAATTTGCCCAGTGAACGGCGCACCGCACGGCGAACCGCAGTCCAGTCGGTGATCTCATCTTCGGCCAAAGAGGCCAGAGATTGGCGTATTTCCGCCCTGGCTTCCTCTAAAAAATCCTCCGCTTCGTCCTCGATAACGAACCCCCGGGAGATGAGATCGGGCCCGGCCAGCAATTCACCCGTCTGAGCGTCGATGGTGACCACGCACACGACGACTCCGTCGTCGGCCAGGATCCGCCGGTCCCTGAGAACCTCGTCGTGGACGTCGCCGATGCCGAATCCGTCCACCAGGACGTATCCGGCCTCGATCCGGTCCACCTTCGACAGCCGGCCGTCCTGCAGTTCCAGGACGTCGCCGTCCTCGCAGATGAGGATTCGATCGCCCGGCACGCCGACCTTGCGGGCCAGGGCGGCGTTGCCGGCCAGCATCCGGTACTCCCCGTGAACGGGGACGAACCAGCGGGGGCTTATGGTCTTGATCATGAGCTCCAGGTCGTCCGCCGAGGCATGCCCCGACACATGCACGTTGTGCTGGGGTGGAGTGATCACCCGGCAGCCGATCCGGTAAAGGCCGTCGATGACCCTGTTGACGGCGGACTCGTTGCCGGGAATCGGTGTGGCGGCCAGGACGACCGTGTCCCCGGAATGAAGATCGATGGTCCTGTGGTCGCGGGCCGCCATCAAAGAAAGAGCCGACAGCGGCTCCCCCTGAGCCCCCGTCGACACGATGACGAGCCGGTTTTCTGGGAGGAGGTCGGCCTCGTCGGGGGAAACCAGCATCTCGTCTCTTACCTGAAGATGGCCGAGCCTGCGCGCCACCTCGGAATTTCCAGACATGCTGCGGCCGAGCAGGCAGACCATGCGGCCGCACGATTCGGCGGCCAGGATGATTTGCTGAATGCGCTGAAGGTGCGACGCGAAGCACGCGATGATGACCCGGCCCGGCGCATCCCGGATCACCGCGGCGAGGGCGTCGCGGACGATCCGCTCCGGCGGAGTCTTGCCGGGCTCGTCGGAGTTCGTCGAATCCGCCAGCATGACGTCGATCCCCTTTTCGGCGGCCTTCCCCAAGCCTTCCAGGTCGGTCGGAGGCCCGTCGACGGGATCGGGGTCCAGCTTGAAATCTCCCGTGTAGAGAATCCGGCCCGCGGAGGTGCTGATCACGGTCGCAACTGCGTCGGGGATCGAGTGGACGACCGGGTAGAGGTCCAGATGAAACGGGCCGATGTCGATAGAGCAGGGGGCCTTAACCGGCCTCAAGTCGGTGGAGTCCAGGATCCGGTGCTCCTCCAGCTTTCTTTCCAGGAGGCCGAGGGTGATCTCGCCCCCATAGACCGGAACGTTGATCTCCTTTAGCAGGTAGGGGACCGCCCCGATGTGGTCCTCGTGGCCGTGGGAGAGCATGACGCCGACGACCGAGTCGGCCTTTCCCCGCAGGTACTCGAAGTCCGGCAGCACGAGGTCGACGCCCAGCATCTCGTCGCCGGGAAACATCAGCCCGGCGTCGACGATGAGGATCTTTCCGTCGTGCTCGAAGACGGTCATGTTGCGGCCGACCTCGCCCGCCCCGCCGAGGAAGATGATCCGCATTGATTTGTGGGGAGATGGGGTTGGGGTCAAATAACTCCTGCTTTGGATAAGACCCCTCTTATCTTGTCTTTTTCAGTTTCCGTGGCCGGAACCAGCGGAAGCCTCGGATCGCCCGCCCGGTGGCCGGCCATCTCCAGCGCCGCCTTCAAGGGTATCGGATTTGTGGTCATCGCCAAAACGTCGAACACCGGCATCAGGTCGAGATGGATCTTGCGCGCGGCGGCCGCATCCCCTTCCCAGAACAGCCGCACCATCTGCGCCATCTGAGGGCCGACCAGGTGCGAGGCCACCGAAACCACACCGACGGCCCCCACCGACAGCCAGGGCAGCGTGTCGGCGTCGTTGCCGCAGTAAACCTCGAAGTCCGGCGGTGCCTCGGCGACCAGTCGGGCGGCCCCCTGCGCATCGCCGCAGGCGTCTTTAACGGCGACGATGTTGTCGACTTCGGCCAGCCGCAGCAGCGTGGCGTGGTCGATCTTTCGGGCCGTGCGCACCGGGATGTCGTAAAGCATCAACGGAATATCGGAGGCGGTCGCGATCGCGCTGAAGTGGGCGATCAGGCCCGCTTGCGGCGGGCGGTTGTAATAAGGCGTGACGACCAGGGCCCCATCCAGCCCGAGCTCGTGGGCCTTTTTGGTGAGATGGACGGAATGGGCGGTGTCGTTGCTGCCGCTGCCCGCGATGATTTTTGCCTTGCCGCCGGCGGCCTTTTTGACCGCGGCCCAAAGTTCGATCTTTTCGTCGTCGGTCAGAGTGGAAGCCTCGCCCGTGGACCCTGTGACCACCAGGCCGTCGGACCCGTGCTCTGCCAGCCAGGAGGCAAGCTGCTCTGCCGCGGCCAGGTCGACCGCCCCCTCGGCGTCGAAGGGGGTCGCCATCGCCGTGATGAGTGCTCCGAATCTGGAATTCATCGGCCGGGCAATGTCTTCATCAATCGCCATTCTGCCTTCCTTTGGAAATGCCCGCACCTCACGGCTAGATCCCGAGAAACTGTTCCAGCCCGATCGTGAGCCCGGGCCGGTTTCCGATCTCCCGTATCGCCAGCAAAACACCCGGCATAAACGAGGTCCGGTCGACCGAGTCGTGCCGGATGGTCAGCGTCTGGCCCTGCCCGCCGAAGATGACCTCTTGATGGGCGACCAGCCCCGGCAGCCGCACGCTGTGGACGTGGATGCCCTCCTTTTCGGCCCCCCGCGCACCGGCCACCGACTCCGAGCCGGCCTTTTTGACACCGGAGCTCTTTCGGCCCCTGACGATCCCCTCCAGTGTCTTCAGCGACGTTCCCGACGGGGCGTCGAGCTTTCCGGGATGGTGCAGTTCGATGATCTCGGCGTCGGGCAGCCACCCGGCCGCCATCTCGGCGAATCGCATCATCAGCACCGCACCGATTGCAAAGTTGGGCGCAATCAGGACGTTGACGCTTGACGATTCGCTTTTTCGGGCAATTTCCTCCACCTGCTGAGGAGTTATCCCGGTGGTGCCGACCACCGTATGGACCCCGTTTTCAAGGCACCAGCTGATATTCGCGACGGCCGCCTCGGCCACCGTGAAGTCAACCGCGACATCGGCCTTCGCATCGGCCAGCACCGCGATGTCCCCGGTAATCTGAAGGTGGCTTCCGTCCTCCCCGGGCTCGGCAGGGCCGCCGGGATGACTCCTGTCCACCGCGGCGACCAGAGCCATGTCCGGGTCGGTTTCCACGGCGCGGCAGACCTCGGCCCCCATCTTCCCCCCGGCCCCCAGCACGCCGACTCTGATCACTTCCCTTACATTACTCGAC
>JBOGWH010000244.1:0-13953 GCA_050692975.1 Actinomycetota bacterium
ATATCGCATCCGAGTTTCAAGCGGCCGTCGTGCAGCGGCCTCAAATTCGGCCTGCCACTCCAGCTCTTCGTCGTCGGGCTCTGTATGGTCTCTCATTAAATAGAAGGATACTTCGCAGCGGTCGAGATCACGGGTGACATGATGTCTTGATGTCAATTGAGCAAGAATTGCAGCGCTCCCGGTCGAGTCGGCGGCCGCCCTCGCCTGGGCCGGCCCTCCGGCCGGATCGGCTGCATTACTCACACAACGTAGCACTTTTCATGTATCTGACATAGCACTTTTCGAGGGCGTGCCAGGCACTTTTCGAGCCGCGGAAAACCCATGGCAGCGTCGTTGGGGAGCTATCCGAGCAGTTGGTGGAAGCCGGCCACATTGAAGTCCTCGTCGAATGCCAGGGCTTGGCGGATTCGCATTGACTTCATGACCATGAAGCTGGTGGCATCCACGAAGGAATAGGGCCGCTCACCGTGGCGCCTCAACCAGCGCAGGGCATCCGATTCGGTCTCGGCATCGACGGTCACCAACCGGACTCTTTTGGAACGGCTCAACAGGTCGAGAAAATCAACTGCGGAGCGAAAGCCTGCCCGCCTGCGAAGAAACGTCCAATGTCGACATCACATTCCTTAAAGAAGCGCGGGAAAGCCCTACCGGCCCGGCAGTTGAAAAGCCGGCGGCCACGGATCGCAAAGAGGTCAGGTTATCGAGTTGCAGCGCTGCCGGATCGAGTCGGCCGCGGTTTGCAGCCTGGCGAGCTCGTCGTCGCTGAGATCCAACTCCACGATCTCCTCGGCGCCGCCGCGGCCGAGCCGGGCCGGTACGCCGAGGTAAACGTCGCGGATGCCGTACTGGCCGGTGACCCACGCCGAGAGCGGAATCGTCTCACCGGAATCGGTCAGGATGGCCTCGGCCATCTTTGCGGCGGCGGCCGAAGGGGCGTAAAAGGCGCTGCCCTTCTTCAATAGAGAAACGACCTCGGCGCCGGCGTTGACCGTGCGTTGATAGATGCGGGAAAGAACCTCCGGATCCACCAACTCCGCCAGCGGCCGGCCCCCGACTCGCGCGAGGCCCGTAACCGGGACCATCTCATCGCCGTGCGATCCCAGGGTGATGGCTTCAACCGACAAAGGCGACACGCCCAGTTCCTCGGCGATGTAGGCGGCCAGGCGGGCCGAATCCAACAGGCCGGCCATCCCCATCACCCTTTTTTTCTCAAAGCCCGTCCGCAGCGCCGTGAGATAGGTCATTTCGTCCAGTGGATTGGAGACGACGATCACGACCGCATCTGGAGAGCTCCTCGCCGTCTCCCCCGCCACACCCGACACGATCTCAACGTTGCGGGCGAGAAGATCCGTCCGGCTCATTCCCGGCCCCCTGGGGATCCCGGCCGTCACAACCACCACATCGGAGCCGGCGCTGGGCCCGTAGTCGTTGGCCCCCGTAACACCCACCTCGAAACCCTGGATGGCCGCCGAATGGCGCATGTCGAGGGCGAGGCCCTGGGGCCAGTTCTCGATTATGTCGACGAGGCATACGTCGGCGATCCCCCGTTCGGCAATCCGCATGGCCGTGGTCCGGCCGACAAACCCGGCCCCCGCAACGGTGACCTTGGGCAAGCTACTGCTTGCCGATTGCTTCGATCACGGCGTCGGCCACCTCGGAGGTCCCCACCGCCGTGGGGTCGTCGCGGTTGGGTTTCATGTCGTAGGTGAGGCTGCGGCCCTCTTTGACCACCTGTGCGACCGCCTCCTCCAGCCTGGCCGCGGCGTCCTTTTCGCCCAGGTGCCGCAGCATCATCATCCCGGAAAGGATCATCGCGATGGGATTTGCCCTGTTCTGCCCTGCGTACTTGGGGGCTGACCCGTGCGTGGGTTCGAAAACCGCGGCCGAATCTCCCAGGTTGGCCCCGGGAGCGACCCCGAGCCCGCCGACCAGCCCCGCTCCCAGATCGCTGATGATGTCTCCGTAGAGGTTGGGGGTAACCAGTACGTCGTACTCCTCCGGACGGGCGACCAGCTGCATGGTGCAGTTGTCCACGATTCGGTCCTCAAACTCGATGTCGGGGTACTCGGCGGCCACCTCTCGCGCGGCTGCCAGAAACAGGCCGTCGGAGAACTTCATTATGTTTGATTTGTGGACCGCCGTCACCTTTTTGCGGCCGTTGGCCCGGGCATATTCGAAGGCAAACCTCACGACCCGCTGCGTGCCGGTGACCGAGATCGGTTTGATCGAGATCCCGGAATCCGGGCGGATGCGCCGGTGAACGGTCTGATAAACGAACTCGATCAGCCTTCTGGCCTTTTCGGAGTCCTTCTCAAACTCGATCCCCGCGTACAGGTCCTCGTGGTTTTCACGCACGACCACCAGGTCGATCCCGTCATAGCGGGAACGCACACCCGGATAGGTTTTGCAGGGCCGCAGGCACGCAAAAAGGTCGAGTTCCCTGCGCAGAGCCACATTTACGCTGCGAAACCCCGACCCCACAGGCGTGGTGATCGGGCCCTTGAGCGCCACCTTGTTGTTGCGGATGGAGTCCAGCACATGGGGAGGCAGCGGTGTCCCGAATTCCTCTATTACCGAGGCGCCTGCGTACTGCATCTCCCATTCGAAGCCCACCCCGGTGGCTTCCAGGACCCTTTGCGTGGCCTGGGTGAGTTCGGGGCCCGTGCCATCCCCGGGAATAAGCGTTACTCGATGTGCCAATGGACCTCCTAAGGCCGCCTCGTTTTGACAGGACGG
This sequence comes from Actinomycetota bacterium, assembly GCA_050692975.1. Lineage (GTDB taxonomy): Bacteria > Actinomycetota > CADDZG01 > JAHWKV01 > JAHWKV01 > JBOGWH01. The sequence continues at coordinate 2,737 of JBOGWH010000244.1, forward strand.
CGAATGATACCGCTAAGATAAACGCCCTTGCCCAGATAGGAGCGCGTGTGGGAACAAAAGGACTACAGGATGTCATAGCCGCCGAAACGGCGATTTCCGACATCGACGGGCAAGCCGGCAAGTTGTACTACGCCGGGTACGATATCAAAGATCTAGCCTCCAGGAGCACGTTCGAAGAGGTCGTGTTCCTCCTACACAACCTGGAGCTGCCCACCGGAGGCCAACTCGACGAAATTAGCGCTCAGCTGGCCAAGGAGCGCGACCTTCACGAGTTCACCAAGGGCCTGCTGGTTACGCTGGCTTCCAAGGCATCCCCGATGTCTATGCTCCGCACCATCGTCTCCTCGGAGTCGGCACATGACCCCGACGGCTGGGAATCCCCCACCAACGACGAGGCGAACCTGAACAAGTCGATACGCCTCGTCGCCCGGCTTCCCCAGATGATCGGCAGCTACCACCGCCTGAGGACCAACCACTGGCCGGTGGAGCCCGATCCACAGCTCAGCCACGCGGCAAACATGCTGTTCGTGATCACCGGGCAGCGGCCCGAGCCCGCCGACGCCGAGATCTTCGACAAGTGCCTGGTAATGCACGCCGACCACACCATGAACGCCTCGACCTTCGCCGCCAGAGTCGCGGCCGGAACCCTGTCAGACATCCACTCGGCCATGACGGCGGCAATCGCCACTCTCAAGGGGCCTCTGCACGGCGGGGCCAACGAAGCTGTCTTTGCGATGCTCAAGCAGATCGGCTCAGTTGAAGCCGTGGAATCGAACATCAAGGCCCGCCTTGCACGCAAAGAAAAGATCATGGGCTTCGGCCACCGGGTCTACAGGACCGTGGAGGACCCCAGAGCGACGATTCTGCGGGAGATGGCCAAAGACCTGGCCGGCCGAAAGGGAGAGTCGATCTGGTTTGAGATCTCGCAAAAGATCAACGACGTGGTCACCGGCGAAAAGGGCCTTTATCCCAACGTCGATTTCTACGCCGCCTCGGTCTATCACTACCTCGGTATACCCACCGAGCTGTTTACGACCGTGTTTGCGGCTTCCCGGATAGCCGGCTGGACGGCCCATGCAAGAGAGCAGTCCAGCGACAACAGGATGATCCGCCCGGATTCCGAATACACCGGTCCGCCGCCCCGGGACTACAAGGAAATGTCCGGCCGGTAGGCCTCTGCGCGGCCGGCCCCAACTCGCTTACAGAGCAAACGCCGCGGGCGGGTCCCCAAGTTCGAACAGAGCAAACCGCCGCCGGGCGGGCCCCCAAGTTCGAACAGAGCAAATCGCCGCGGCGGGGGCCCTAAGAGGTTGGGTTGTTGGCCGCCTCCAGAGCTGCTTTGAGAGTGTTGGACATGAGCATCGCCACGGTCATCGGGCCGACGCCGCCGGGCACCGGGGTGATCGCCGAAGCAACCTGTGATACCGATTCGAAATCTACATCGCCGGCCAGCTTTCCGTCGTTGTCCCTGGTGATGCCCACGTCGACGACGACCGCCTTAGGCTTGACCATCTGAGCGGTAACCGACTGCGGGGCCCCGGCTGCGGCGACGAGAATGTCCGCCCTCGAGGTGTGCTCTTTCAAGTCCTCGGTCCCGGTATGACAGAGGGTGACGGTTGCGTTTCCCGACGGCAGAGTCTTAAGCGACAACAGGATCGAAAGCGGCCTCCCCACCAGGTTCGACCGCCCGATTATCACGACGTGCTTGCCCGAGATCGTGTAGTTCTCCCGGTCGAGCATGACCTGGATGCCCAGGGCGGTGCAGGGCACGAAGGTTGGAGTACCCAGCGCCAGCTTCCCGGCGCTGGCCGAGGTCAGCCCGTCGACATCTTTCGCCGGGTCGATGGCCTCGACGGCCTCGTCGGGGTCCAGATGGTAGGGCAGCGGCAGCTGAAGCAGGATCCCGTGGACCGCCGGGTCTTCGTTGAGCTTGCGGATACGGTCGATGAGCTCGTCCTGTTCGATGGAGGCATCGAGGCGGTGCACCCAGGAGTTCATCCCCGCCTTCTGAGCGGCCTTCTCTTTGGAGCCGACGTAGACTTCCGACGCGGGATCCTCGCCGACCAGGATTGCGGCCAGCCCGGGAACCACCCCGGACGGCGCGAGGTCCGACACCCCACATCCGACCTCGTGCCTTACGTCCTGGGCGATCCTCTTGCCGTCGATGATCCGGGCACTCATTTGGTGATGCTAACGGCTAAGCGCTGAAGCCGCCTGAGCAAGAGGCTAGTGCCGGAAATGGCGGGTGCCGGTGAAGACCATCGCAACCTTGTGCTGGTCGGCCGCGATGATGACCTCGGAATCTCGCACTGAGCCCCCCGGCTGGATGATGCTTGCGGCGCCGGCTTCCACCGCGGCATCCACACCGTCGCGAAACGGAAAGAACCCGTCGGTGGCCAGCGCTGCTCCCTTGGCGCGGTCCCCGGCTCTCTGGGCGGCCAGGGCGACCGCCTCGACCCTGCTCATCTGCCCGGCGCCCACGCCCACCGCTTGGCCTCCCACCGCAAACACCGCCGCGTTGGATTTGACGTGTTTGCAGATCTTCCAGGCAAACATCATGTCGTCCCACTCTTCGTCCGACGGCTGGATGCTTCCGGCCACGATCATCTCGTCTCTGGCGTCGGGCGCCGCATCGGAGTCCTGAACCAGAAACCCGCCCGCGGCGCTGCGGATATTGGGACCTTTTGACTTGACCTGCGCCTCGATTACCCGCAGATTCTTTTTCGTCCTCAAAATATCGAGCGCCGAAGTTGAAAATCGGGGAGCGATGACCATGTCGGTCACCGCGACGGTCTCGAGGATCTTGGATGCGGTGCTCTCGTCGACCTCCCGGTTGAGGCTCACAATTCCTCCGAAAGCCGATCTGGGGTCGCAATCCACCGCCCGCAGGTAAGCGTCCTGGATGTTCTCTCCCGTGGCGACCCCGCAGGGATTGGTGTGCTTGATGATGGCGACCACGGGGAGCTCGAATTCGGCGGTAAGACTCCACGCTGCGTCGAGATCAAGAACGTTGGTAAGGGACATCTGTTTGCCGGCAAGCTGCCGCCAGCCGGGGTTGCCCGGCGAATAAAAGGAGCCCAGCTGGTGAGGGTTCTCTCCATAACGCAGCGAGGTAGGGCTGCCGAGGTCGATCAGCAGGTGGGAAGGGAATTTCTCGCCACGTGTCATCCAGCGGCTGATCACGACATCGTAGGCGGCGGTGTGAGCGAAAGCCTCTCCGGCCAGCCACTTTCGGGTTTCGTTCGAAAGGGCGCCGCCGCGCGAACGCATCTCGGCCAGCACCTCGGCATACCTGGCGGGGCTGACGATCACGGCCACGGATTCGTTGTTTTTTGCAGCGGCTCGCACCATTGCGGGGCCGCCGATGTCGATCAGTTCGATCGCTTCATCGTCGGTCAATCCCGCTCCCGGAACGTTTTCCGCGAACGGATACAGGTTGCAAACCACCAGATCGATCGCCGTAATCCCCTGGTCTCGCAGCTGTGACAGGTGCTGGGGGTTGCGCCGGTCGGCAAGGATCGCGCCGTGAATTTTGGGGTGGAGAGTCTTAACCCTGCCGTCGAGCATCTCGGGGGCGCCGGTGACCTCGCTGACGCTGGTTACCGCAATTCCGGCTCTCGACAGGGCTCTGGCGGTCCCGCCCGAGGCGATGAGGGTTACTCCCTGGTCGATTAGCCCGGCGCAGAGCTCCTCGAGACCGGTCTTATCGCTGACCGAGATCAGGGCGCGCCTAATCTTCACGCGCGGACCTTACTTTCGAAGTTCGAATCAGATCAGGCAAAGGTGATTGCTTTGATGTCCCCCAGACCCGTCTCCATAAGGTCAAAGGACTCCCCGCCATCGTTTGAGTAATACAGCTCCCCGGTGGAAGTGCCGAACACCACTTCGGAAGGCACCTTCGGGTTGATCAACAACGCCCGCCTTTGAACCGCGCCCTTGAGGGCCTTGGCCACCGTGCGAAAGCGCCGGCCTGCATCGGTCGAGAGATAGACGTCGCACCTGGCGCCACCCGCCGCTCCCCAACCGGGGGGGGGAGTCTTTGCCGCCGAGATGATCACCCGGTCCGGCTCTCCGGGATGAGCGGCCAGACCCATGGTGTAAGCGTTGGCGTGGCCGGCCATCTTGCGCCAGTTGAAACCACCGTCGTCGGAGCAGAAAGCTCCCTCGCCGGTCGTCGCGTAAACCCGGTCCGGCCTGGCCGGGGATACCTGCACAGAATGAACATCGCTGCTCGGCAGATCGAGGTCGTACCACGTCTTGCCCCGGTCGCGGCTCCGGTAAAGGCCGCCTACCTCTACCCCGAGATAGACCGTGCGGGCGTCCTTTGGATGAGTGGCCAGCGCCGACGCCAGTGGGATGCCCCACGGAGCCGACCATCCCTCCCGATTCGGGGCCTCGGCAAAACCCGTCAGCGGCAACCAGCTGTCTCCCAGGTCCTTGCTCATCCAGCCCGCGGCAGGGATGGTCCCCGCGAACAGGTTGCCGCCCTTGCCGGCCGCCACCGAGTGAACGGCATCGCCGATGTCTTTCGCGGAAACCCAGCAGTCGGAGACGGACGAGTCCCATACGACAATAGCTCCCCCCTCGGTTCCGGCGACCAGCCGGGTCTGAGACGGCCGGGCCATACACAACGTCGGCTCGGCGTGGAGAGGGCTTAGCTCTCCGTCTTCATAAAGGAACAGTCCGTTGGACCCGCCCAGAAAAAGTCGCACTCGTACCTCCCCAAGCAGTTTTTTTGCCTTGCAAACCATATCCTCTAAGAAGGCAAGCTGCTTCCGCCAATTCTGGGGAGCCGGCCATCCGGCAGAGGCCAGCTCCGGCCGGGGCTAAACGTTAAGCGCTGCGGAGGGAAGTTGTGGCATCGGCAGCAACAGGCTGCGGGCCAGCCGGGCCATGTGGCCGGCCAGCACCAGCAGCAGAGCTCCTGCCGCAAGAAACTTGACGGGGTTCTGCCTCAACTGCTCGCCGACGAGCCTGCCGGGAGCGCTAATAGCGCTGGTGATTGAACCGCTCTTTCCCGGAACTCCCTGGGAAAGCACTTTCGGGACTGCCTGGTTGAACGGCAGAAGCTTCGTGAAGCCCCCGGCTCGAGCGGCGCCCACCCGGATGTTGGGCGGCTTGATGCTCTGCATCGGGGGCGCCCCCGGCCCGCTACTCTCGGACTGCAGGGTCAGACCCGGGGGGCTTCCGCCGCTTGTTTTCGTCCCGGAAGAGGGCGAAGGGCTTGGACTGGGATCGGAGTCGGGGGGTGGCGGAGGTGGCGGCTTGACCGCCGGGGTGGAAACGGCCGCCGACGTCGTCGGCCCGGAAGCGATCAGGTCGCTCACCGGACTGTAACGGTAGGCAATCACCTGATACCGGTAAGAGGCATTCTCGGCCAGGGCAGAATCGGTGTGGGAAGTGACGTTGGCCGTTTTGACGTGGAAGTAGGCGCCCCCATTTATGGATTTGTAGAGCGCATAGGTTTGGTGGTCGGGGGCCTCGTTGTTGCGGCTCCAATTGACTTTGACGGAGTCGCTTCCGTCAAACCACTCATCGTCGCTCACGAAGCCGGCTGAAACGCCCGCAGGTGCGGCGGTGCCGTTGTTGACCTTGATGTCCCTTGAGCTTCGTTCGACATCGGTGTTAAGGGGGTTGTTGCCCTGGGCGGTTGCCTCTACCCGATATACGCCGTTGTAAGGCGTGAGGGATAACGTGTTCCATCCCAGAGAGAGGTCCTTCTCAAAAGGCGCAGTTATGTCTTGGTTCTCCCATTCCGTATACGAGCCTGCTCCGAGCGCCGGGATCCCCGAGGGCGAGACCGGAGAAATACGCAGGGTTACCTTCTTCAGTCCCGTCGATCCAGACAGGGCGGTGGTTGAGAAATGAACCAGGATCCCGTTGCTGGCTCCTGAGATCACCGCGCCATTTGCCGGAGTCGGAGATCTGAATTCGATGGTCAGATGGCTTGCGAAGGCGGTGCCCGGAAGCATGAGCCCCACCAGGACCGCCGCAAGGGCGGCGGCCCCCAGGTAACGCTTGATCATTCCTTAGGCCCCCGTGAGCGTCTGAGAGTCGATGAGCTTGGCACGGGTGTACAGGCGCTGAGCGGCCTTGCCCGGCGGGTGGCAGGTCGTGAGGGTAAGCATCGGGGTGCTGAATTTTTCATCGATGATGTCCCAGTTGTTGTTATCCGTGACCTGCGCGTTCATCGTGATCTCGTAGGTGTACTTTGCGAACGGTGTTTCCAGGTACACCTTGTCGCCGGGCTTGACGTCGGCCAGACGACGAAAGACTCCTCCGTACATCGTACGGTGTCCGGCAATCGCCATATTGCCCACCTGGCCGGGCATCGGGCTGCCGGGGTAGTGGCCGGCGCCGGTGTTCAGCGCCGCCAGAGAGGTTCCCTCCACGACAATTCTATCGGCCCCGATAGAGGGAATCTTGATCCGGGTGAGCGGGCTTCCGTCCACCAGCCGGCCCATCTGAAAATCTTCTGCAAATTTATCGGTCTTGAAGACCTGGCGGAGAGTTTCCTGCTGCCTGCCGGCCTTCACGTCCGTGTAGTACGGGTAGGCCGCGACACTGATGGCTGCTATGGCCATAAGGCCGGCGAGGCCCGCAACCGAAGTTGCGAGCACTCGCCGTCCCTTGGGACTGTGCAGCCAGGAGCGCATTCCCATTGGATTTAGCCTTTGGCTTTCCAGTAGGCCTTGCTTAACCTTCTGACCGGACCATGCGCCGGCGCAGCTGGAAGGCTCCGAAGGAAGCAACTCCCAGGGCAGCACCGATAGCCCAGTAGAGGTAGGTAGGACCACCCGTGGTCGGAAGCGGGGGCTTGACGTCCACCGCAGCCAGACGCTGGGGCACTGCATTGCCGCCGAAGCCGGCGTCCACAGCAGCAACCCTGAGGCTGATGCCGCCACCGATGCCCTTGAGTGCGTGCACTTCAAGGCCGCTGGCGTAAGCCGAGCAGGTGTCGCCGTTTTGACCGGTCTTCGGAGGTGAAACGGTGGTCTTGTTGATGCTGATCGAGAGAACGTCGCCGAGGACACCCAGGATGCTGTTAAGGGCGCTCAGGTCGGGAACCTCGATGGTGGTGAAGCCACCGCCGCCCAGCAGGTTGGCAACCTTCAGCCTTGCCAGCGAGGACTTGGCGTCGGAGTTGCAGATACCGCTGTCGGCGTTGAAGGTAGCCTCTGCGTGCGACGGAGTGACCTCCAGCTGCAGCAGACCCTGTGACAGGTCGGGCAGAGCGATCGGCAGGTTCGCCGGGAGGTTAAGGTCGCCGAGCTCCACTGCCAGCAGATTGACCTTCAACGTGGCCGCGTCGGATGCGATCTTGGTCTTCGGTCCGTCGTTGGTGACGTTGACGGTACCTTCCAGAGCGCTGATCTCCGCTGCCGTGCCTTTGATGGCAACACCGGTGAGGATGTCGTCGAGCAGGTCTGCGACGGTGTAGGTCGTGTTCTGAACGGTGGTGATGACGTCCGTCAGCTCATCTGTTCCGGCCGGAAGGCCTGCGCCGCCAACGGTGCCCTTGACCAGGTCGAAAACACCGGTGACCTCCGCGCCCTTCACGACGTTGGCAACTGGGTCCGGACCGGTAACACCGGTAACCGTCGACAGAATGCCGGACAGGTCAAGGCCCACTCCAATTTTGGCGAGCCGGCCGATGTTGCTTCCGGTTGCCTTGTTGTCGGTGACCTTGGAGTTGGAGTCCTGACAGCCTACGCCCAGGTCCAGGATTCCGGCCAGGCCCGCAACGTCGGGGGTTTCAACGAGACAGGAGTCGTCGTTGTTCCCGTTGTCGCCCACCGAGCTGGACGTTTCCTTCTGGAGGTTGCAATCCGTGGTGCTGTCGCCCAGCAGGTTGCAGATGCCTCCGGCCATGCCGGTGACCTTGGTGCCGGTGGGAGTTTCCACGTGCACGTTGGCCTTGGCACGGCCTACCTCAATGCGCTTTCCAAGAATGGAAAGCTCGAGAGCGCGGGCGTTGCCCTCACCCTCTGCTACAGCCGTCATGGTGGTGCTTTGGGCGAAAGCCACCGGTACGACGGCCAGCCACGCCACGAGAGTGGCGAGCATGGTGATACCAAATCTCTTGCCCATTTACTAACTCCTTTCACTTACGGTAGAGATTGCGGATTTGGCGTTGTCAGGATCAAAAACGGTCGCCGGGGGCCAAACCCACGCCCCCCACGGGGGTTTTTCAAGAGAATTTTGAGTATCCGGGAGCCGAATAGGGCCCGGAGACCCATTCTTGCGGTTTTACCGAGGGGTTAGGCGGAGACCAGCTCGGCCCTAAGTACCAAGCGCTCCTTGGCGCTGCCTTTGGGATGGCATGTGGTCAGTGTGAGCATGGACCCCGGCAGCTTGTTGAGCACCGCGTAGTCCGAGGGTAGCGTGACCCAGGCGGCGGAGCCGGCCCTGGGGCGAGGGGCGCCCCTGGCGCCCTCGACCACCCTGTAGGTGCACTTGGCCTTGTCGGGAAGATGCAGGATGATGGTGTCACCGGCCTTCAGTTCATCGATTCGGTTAAAGGGCTTGCCGAAGGTAGTGCGGTGCCCGGCTATCCCCACATTTCCCGGCTGGCAGGGCTTGGGTGTCCTGCTGTAGTGCCCGGCGCCCGCCCGCAACGCTTTCGTCTCCGTGCCCTCAACGATCAGGGCGTTGACCTTCAGCTTGGGGATCTCGATGCGAGTAAGAACCTGTCCGGCCTCGATCTTGCCGGCGGCAAACCGCGCCTCGAATTGAGGAGAGGCAAATTCGTCGGCGAGCTCGCCTTGCTGGAAGTTGGAATAGACGTCGGTTGCGTACGGGTAGGCGAACATGCCGGCGCCCACGAACATGGAAAGGACAACCAGTCCTATGGCGACCTTTTTGGCCCTTCGGCGGGCGCGCATCGATCCGAACACCAGAGATGCGGCATCCGACAATCTGCCCGTGGCCATAAATCTAAGATAGCGGAGCCGGGCAGATTAGCCGTATGTTTGGCCGTGTTTCTAGGTCAGAACGCCGAAGGATCCACCTCCGCCCTGGCCCGGCCGAGCACTTCGGTGGTCCGGTAACCCGCCTTTAGCAGGAACCGGACCGGGACGATCACTTCGACGCTGGCGAAGGTCGAGCCGTCGTTGCATTCGCAGTATTTGAGCCGGGCGCCGTTAGCCTCTGCGAAGCGCTCCGCCTGCGAGCGGGGTTCGTCGGTGGCCGAGGGCAGTAGCTCTGCAGCCGCGGCAAGGGCCGCCGCGTCCGCAGCGGTTTGCGCCCTCGCCCGGGCGTGGAAATAGAGTCCCACGTCGGCCAGACCGGCAAGAAACGCCAGGAAGACGGCCGCGCCCCCCAGTATGGCGATGGAGGCGTTGCCTGCGTCGCTGCCGCGGCTCACCGAAGCTTTTCGATCCGCATGACAGCGACCGCCCTGAGGGTCCGGCCCGCCATCATGTACCCGGCCAGAGGCACTCTGGTCGGCGGGGCCGAAACGCTGACGCGGGCAGGATCGCCCCGTACCGGCCCGCGCTCGATCTCTACCGTCAGGTCCAGCCCCGGAGCGGCCCTTCGGGCGGCATTTTCGATCCGCTGCCGGTCCGGGCTCACGGCTGCTTCCCGGGCTCCCTCGCGGGCGGCGCCGGAGACCTTCAGGTTTTCGAGCATGAACAGCCCCGCCTGGAGCATTGCCAGCAAAACCAGCATTATGAGCGGCAGAACCAGAACCAGCTCTACGCTGGCCTGGCCGCGGCCGCGTCGAAACAGGCCGAGCATCGCTGGCGGTCTAGTCCACCCGGGACGAAATGCTGTCGATGATCTTGTTGAAGAACTCCTTCAGCTTGCCGTCGTCACCGACTGCCCAGTTAATGAGCAGGAAGGCCACGGCGGCGGCCGCGAATATGACGAGGGCATACTCGGCGGTCGTCTGCCCGCCCTCCCGACGCCAGGTCGCTGCCAGCCCCACCTCGGCCCGGATTCGCCTGATCAACCTATTCAATGATTTCCTCCTTTCTGCCTCCTGCGGAGGCATCGGCCACGAGTTCAAGGCGGGAAGTGTCAAAAGACGCTGAGCGTGTCGAGGGTGCCCAGCAGAAGAGGCACCACAGTCAACAGCATGAAGGCGGGAAGGATGACGAACACCAGCGGGAAGAGAATCTTCACCGGGGCTTTCCTGGCCTGCTCCTCGACGGCACGGCGGCGGCGTTGGCGCATATCGGCAGAAAGAACCGAGAGACCCGCCGAGACCTCACTGCCGAAAGATTCCGCACCCGCAAGCGACGCCACGAGGTTTTCGGCCTCGGGGGTCGAGGCTCTTGCCGAGAAAGCCTCCAGGGCCGTTCTCCGCGGGACTCCCAACTCGGTTTCTCTGACGACCCGGCGCAGTTCCTCCCCCAGCAGCCCTCCGGTCGCCTCGGAAACCCGTTTCAGCGACAGAGCCACGTTAAGACCGGCCTGGGTGCAGACGGCCAGCAGGTCCACCGCGTCGGGAAGAGCTTCGGCGATCTGCTGCCGCCTGGCCTGCGATCTGCGCTTGAGGTAGATCACCGGCAGCCGCCAGGCGCAATAGGCCACCCCGGGAGCGACAAGGACGGCCAACCGGCCGGTCCCCAGTGACAGCAGTACGGCGGCCCCGGCAAGCAATACACCGCACCCCGCCAGTACCTCGGCAGATACGGCCGATCCGGACTGAACCAGCGCCTCCCGAAACTCGGCGCTCACGGGAACGCCCCGGCCGAAAAGCGCCAGGGCCCTCTGTATCCCGGTCGCGGGTCGCGTCCGGCGCCCGCCAGATGAAGCCATGGCCGCCACCTTCTGGGCAACCACCGGATCAGAGGAATCCAGCAGGCGAGCTAGCCCCCAGGCCGAGATGCCGGCCGACAGGGCGATAAGAGCGATCATGCCTTCACCCTCAGGGCCGATTTGATCCAGGCAAACCCGACCAGCTCGAGCAGCAGCCCCGCGGTCAGCAGACCCCAGCCTGCCGGGGTCTCATAAAGAACCTTCATCTGGGGGGCGCTCGCCGAAAGGATGACGAGAAAAAGCAGCGGGACCGCCGCTACGACGATCCCCGAAAGTCGCGCCTGCGCCGTCAGCGCCCTGACTTCGCGGCTGAGATCGAGTCGCTCCCTGAGCCGCTTGCCGAGAGAATCGGCCACAACGGTGAGGTTGCCGCCGGTCGCCTTGTGGATGATCATAGCGTTTACCCACAGCTGTCCCTCCCGGCTCCCGATCCGTGCGGCCAGCTGCTGC
>JBOGWH010000245.1:0-6031 GCA_050692975.1 Actinomycetota bacterium
CGCCACGAGGACGACAACCAGGGCGGCGTAGGCCGCGATGGTCAGGTAGGAGCCAAAATATCCTTCAGGCATTCGGCAGTGGTCTCCTTACCGAGGACCAGGGGTAGGTCGGTTGGAAATTATCACAAAGCGTTTCCGGGCCGATGCAGACGGCGATTTTATTAGTGCTCAAGTCGGTAAAATCAGCCCTACCCTTCATGCCTGCAAGCTAACCGGAGGAAAATCGACATGGATATCCTTCCCAAAGCCCTTTCGGCGGCAACGGCACTGACCATTTTGGCGGCCATCGGAATTAGACGGCGCAGAAAGTCCCGGATTAAGCCTGTGGACGAGGGCGGAGCAGGGGGAAGGCCTCCGGCTGGAGACAGGCATCCGCGCAGGCCGCTGGTTCCAATGGGCTCTTCCGCAGCAGAACTGCCGCTTCCCGAAAACACCCTCCCCACTAATTAGCCGCCCCGAGATCGGCCGGCCTGGTCAGCAACAGGCCGGTGAGGCCGGCCAGCACCAGCGCCGTGGGGATTGCGGCTACGAAAACGACCACGACCCACATCTTCTGACTCGTCAACGCCGCATTGAAGGCCTCGCTCGGCCCGGGTGACAGTTCCGGAACCGTGCTGCGCAGGACCGCAAAGTACCCGCCCACAACCAGCTTCACCGTCCCGATGCCGGCAACGATGGACAGCCAGGGCCAGACCGGCGCTTTCATCCCGGCCGAAACTGCCGAGGCAATCAGAGCCGTGGAGGCTAGCGTCATCAAGACGGTCAGCCACATCGGCATCGGCCCGATATCGCCGGCCGCGTACTCCGCCCGGAATCCTCGGATCAGCCACCAGGAGTACAGCCAGCCCACCAGACCTGCCCACACGGTGATTTTGCGGGCCACCGGCACGGGATTCAGACCGGTCCCGCTCCCTCGCCGGTCGTAACTGGGGTGGCGCCGGGCGCCTGCGGACCGGAGCCGTTTGGGGATGCGCCGTTGCTCCTTACTGCCACCGGGGTCGGGGCCGGGATGTCCGGCTCGCTTAGTTCGGGCAGCTCGTATTCGGCCCACTTGAGAGCACGCCGGAAGGCCCGGTCGGCCATGGTGCCGCCGCTCTCCTCGACCAGGTTTCCCATGATCTGAAATACGAAGCTCATCACCGTATGGGACCTGAGGCCGATCTGGCACATCGCCTTGAACAGCGCCGGCTGGGATATCAGCTTCACGAACAGACGCCCGATGCGGTAGTAGGCTGCGTAGATATCGTGCAGGGCCTCGCGGTAAACGGCTAGGTCGGATGATTTCCCATTTTTCAGAGCATCTGACACGAGGGAGGCCCCGAGCTTGCCGGTCTCCAGTGCGTAGGCGATGCCCTCGCCGGTGAACGGGTTGACTATCCCCGCCGAGTCGCCGATAAGCAGGTAGCCGCTGCCGTAGGGCTTGTGGACGCTTCCTCCCATCGGCAGACGGCCGGACTTGTACGGCTCGGTCTGGGCTTCGTGGGTGATGCCGTAGGTCTTCGTCAGGATGTCGATGAAACCGCGCTGGAGATGATTGAGATTGATTCCCCGCCATCCCCCGTAGGTGGAGAGAAGACCGACGCCGATGTTCACGGTGCCGTCCCCGACGGGGAACAGCCAGCCGTAACCGGGAAGCAGGTCGTTGCCGTTACGAAGCTCCAGCCAGGACTCGAAGAAGTCGTCGTCGGCCCGGTTGCTCTCGTAATAGGTCCGGATCGCCAGTCCGAGGGGATATTCGGCGTCTTTTCTGATGCCAAGCTTGCGGCCGAAGGAAGATGAGGCCCCATCGGCAATGACCGTGAAGGGCGCCGACAGCGTCCCCTCCTCGGCCTTAACCACGCCGCCGCCTTCGGCCTTCGCCTTGCGCACCCACTTGATCCCGGTAAGGGTTCCGTTGTTCAGAATCGGCTCGGTCGCCTCTACTCCGGTGCGGATCTCCGCTCCTGCTTCGCGGGCTTTCTGCATGACCGCGGCGTCGAGATCCTTGCGTGGGCGAACCGCTCCGATCTGGGGGAACCTGGACATCCGGGGAAAGTCGACCTCGAGGCTCCTGCCGGCGCCGATGATCCGCAGCCCCCTGACCTTCTGATACGAGTTCATGTCGTCGTCGAGGCCCAGCTCCGAGAGAACCTTTACCGACCGCGGGGTTAGTCCGTCGCCGCAGACCTTGGCGCGGGGAAACTCCTTTTTGTCGATCAGTACGACCTTGGCGCCGGATTTGGCGAGAAAATGGGCGGCAGAAGACCCCCCCGGGCCGCCGCCCACCACAATTGCGTCGTACTGCTCCATCGCCCGACTACCCTACACCCGCCGCAGAGTTGGCAATGAGTGTCGTACCCGCAGCGTAGACTGAAAAGATGGGCTTTACGAAAGTCGCCGTGTTGGTCAAAGCCCCCAATGGAGAGGCGGGTTACGATGCCGAGTTCCTTGTCGATTCAGGGGCATGGGATTGCATGGCCCCGGCCTCGGAATTGAGCAGAATCGGTATCAAACCCACGGGAAGACGCGTCTTTGAACTCGCAGACGGAACCCGCAAGGAGTTTCCCATCGGAGGTGCAGAAATCGAAATACTTGGGGAATGGGCCTTTACCGGAATCATTTTCGGTCCTGAAGGTATCGAGCCCCTGCTCGGCGTTACCGCCCTGGAGTCGGCGGGCTTTGAGTTGGATCCGCGGACTCAAAGACTCAAAAAGCTCCCCGCGATTCCGCTGAAATAGCCGTGCTCCTGGAAGGGAAAAAGCTCCTGATCACAGGCGTGCTCAATCCTCAGAGCATCGCCTTTTCGGCAGCCAGGATCGCCCAGGAGCAGGGGGCGGAGATCGTCCTTACGGGATTCGGGAAGGCCATGTCACTTACTGAGATGAGCGCGCGGCGCCTTCCCGAAAAGGCCGACGTGCTCGAACTGGACGTCACCAACGACGAGCACATTGAATCGGTCGCCAAAGAACTGGCTTCTCGCTGGGGGCGCCTGGACGGCTTCCTGCACGCGGTCGCCTTTGCTCCCAAAGACGCCCTGGGCGGGGAGTTTCTGAAAACGCCGCGCGAGAGTGCGACGACGGCCTTCGACACCAGCGCCTTTTCGCTCAAGGCCCTTGCTGCGGGGTTTCTGGACTTGATGAAGGAGGGCGGCGGCTCGATCGCCTCGCTCGACTTCGATTCGACGGTGGCCTGGCCGATCTACGACTGGATGGGCGTCGCCAAGGCGGCGCTCGAGTCAATCACCCGCTACCTGGCCCGCGACCTCGGCTCCCACGGCATCCGGGTAAATACGGTTTCCGCCGGCCCCTTGAAGACGACCGCCGCGAAGGGAATCCCCGGGTTCGACGTATTGGCCGACGCGTGGAAGAACCGGGCTCCCCTCGGCTGGGACACCGAAGACCCTGATCCCGTTGCCAAGACGGTGGCGTTTTTGCTCTCAGACTGGTCGGCGGGTATCACCGGTGAACTGATCCACGTCGACGGGGGCTTCCACGCCATCGGGACCTGACATGCACAAAACGGTCGAACAGATATCCGCTGCGACCAAACGTGAGCGCTTACTATTTAGTCTGGTGCATGGAGGGGACATGGAACCGGGTGACCAGCTGTCGGCGATCGTTGATACGGCCCGCGCTTTGCAAAGCGCCGCCATCCCCTTCGCGCTCATCGGGGGCATAGCCGTGGGAATTCGGTCGGGCGTTCCACGCGCCACCGACGATGTGGACATCGCAGTAGCCACAACCGCGTCGCGGGCGCGGGTGATTGAAGTTTTGGAAAAAGGCGGGCTTGTCCTGCGCCGGGAGTTCGAACACAGCCTGAATTTCCGGCATTCCAACGCAGAGCCGGTCCAAATCGCCTTTGATCCTGAGTTCGACGCAATGATCGAACGGTCTCAGCCAATCGGGATTCAGGGACTGGAAGTCCCCGTTGTCTTGATCGAAGATCTCATAGAAATGAAACAGCGGGCCTCCCGGGCCCCCGGTCGGCACCGAAGCAACGCGCTGCGCGACCGGGCAGATGTGGAACTACTGAAAGGCGACGCGCCCGACCCGGATGAAGGTTGGTAGACCGGCGGCTTCCATCCAGCAATTCCGTCGGCATACTTTAAGAGGAAGCTTTCAGCAAGGCTGATTGCCCGACCCTGACAACGGCCGCCTCGAGAAGATCTCCGTCGGAAAAGATGGGCCTGCTTTCTGACCTGTTCGGGAATGGTAATCTGGCCCCTGGCCCTTAACCTCGTAACCGACATGAAGCAGTCATACAATACGAAATTCATACTTTCGGCTGGCATCACACGCTGAACGCCCGCTTAAGTCCGTCAAATTTTCAGGCCCTCCACGGGTTGCCCAGTGATTCTGGCGATCAGCTTGAAGTCCTTGTCGAAGTGAAGGACGGTATGGCCCCCAAGCTCGGCGGCTGCGGCTACCAATAGGTCCGGTACCGAAACCGCTCTGTGGTGACCCTTATCGGCGAGCAGGGCCTGAACCTCCATAGCTCGGCCCTCGATTGCGGGGGTCAGAAATTCCACCGGCATGGCGGACAGAGGCCTGCGGCCCTCTTCGTTGCGCAGAGACCTTCCCGACCGGGCCGAAAAACCCACCTCCAGCCTGGTGATGGCCGTTATTCGAACCAGGCCCCGCTCGATGCGGCTCGCCCACTCATCCGCACCCGCGCTGGAAGGCAGACGCACCAGGGCCGACTTGTCGATCAGCCAGCTGGTCACTCCCAGGCCCGGCGCATTACCTCCGGGTCGCCGAGGTCACCAAAGGCGTCGGCGAACCGCAGAAGATCTCCTTTCGTGACGCTGCCCGAAGAACGCCCGGCAAGGCCGGACAGCTCTCGCCGAAGATACTCGCTTCGAGAAATCCCCAGGCGCTGTGCGGCCGAATCAATGGACATCACGACCTCATCGGTCAAGCCCCTAATCAGCAAATTCACTATCGGTCCCTCCTAACACTGAACCAAAAAGATACGATATCTGCTGCTATCATATCGCCTCACGCCAATTCCCCTCAAACCTCACGTGGCGACTCGAACGAACAGAAAGCGTCTTGTCGAAGGCTGATGCTTTTCCTGATGCTTGATGATGACCATAGTGATATCATCGTGATGTGCGGACCACGATCAACTTAGACGAGAGCCTGGTTGACTCGGCAAAAGCCGCGCTCAGGACCCGCGGTTTGAGCGAGACAGTAAACGCTGCTCTCGCCTTCGTGGCAAGGCGGGGCAGCCTAAGAAGATTCGACATTCGGGCCTTCGACGTTAGTGAAGAGGATATAGCCACCGCCCGGGCTGATCGGCTCTCGTCGGAGAAGGATTGAAAGCTGCCACAGCCAGTCTCGCGCCTCTAGAAGGACCCCATCTTGCCGACAGCACGGTATGGAGCAAGGTTCGCTCGAGTCGCGCTTCGGGTTGGGCGGACTGGTTCAACTTAGAGGTTCGCGAAGGCAGAATTTTCCGCTGCGAGCCGGTATGTCTTGAAATCCTGCGCAGTGCACGAGATACGGCCTCGTTCAGCGAGCAAAGCGCCATGCTGAACCTGCTTGAGGATTGCCCCATCGGTCCAAAGCAATGGAAACGGGCCAGAGACGTGCAGGCGTTGCTTGCTGCTCGCTCACAGCATCGAAGCGTCCCTCCTCAGGACTTCTTAATAGCGGCTGCCGCCGAATCGGCTGAGATTCCGCTCCTGCACTACGACCATGACTATGATTTGATCGCCGACGTGACGGGGCAGGAGGCGCGCTGGCTGGCGCCCACCGGCTCAATTCCTTGAAATATGTCGCTTGCGCCGATTCCAAGGCTTATGCGTGGAGACGATGGCTTTATACTGGCCTGACGCCTGGAAGAACCGGGGCGCCCCTCGGCTGGGACTCCGAAGACCCAGACCCCGTCGCCAGGACGGTGGCGTTCCTGCTGTCCGACTGGTCTTCGGGAATTAGCGGCGATCTAATTCACCTCGGTAGGGGCTTTCGCGCAATCGGCACCTAAACAACCTCGGCGGCTAAGCCGGAGGCCATTTCGGCATCAGAGCCTTAGCCGCAGGGGCATTCTC
>JBOGWH010000246.1:0-4188 GCA_050692975.1 Actinomycetota bacterium
GCGCTGGGGGCCGCCAACGGCTGATTGGTGGTGTCTTTCAACTTCATCAGCGTCCGCTCGGAGCGGGGGCTCAAGATGATCGCGTTGGGGTCGAAGTTGCGCGTCTTGACGTCGAAGATGGCGTCGGTCAGCGGGTCCCAGCTCGTGATGGCGGCCCCGTTGGTTCCCTGCGAATTCAAGTCCACGCCCGACTGGTTGCGGACGCCCCGGGGCTCGGGTGCGGTGCCGGTGCCGTACAAGGCCACTCGGTCGAGCTCCAAAGCCAGCGATGCGGCGAAAGCGTCTTCGAGCTGGTCGTCAACGCCCTCGGCGTCCTCGATTAGCTCTCTGGAGGCCCTCGTCAAGACCGCGAGCGTTCGGGCGGTAAGCGTGACCGACTCCAAGGTCCCGTCGCTCTCGACTATCGCCGCGCCCTCCGATCGCCAGCTTCCCGTCGGGTCGCCTGCCCAGCGGGCAATTCGTTCGGTTTGCGAGGCCATGCTCACGGTTGTGGCGCCGGCGGAGAAGACTCGAGCCCGAGCGCGAACCTTGTCGATGATCGAGGCGCTCAGTGGGGTCGGCACGAAAAATCCGCCAGAGGCATTGACGCCCTCGCTCAAGGCCCGCTTCTCGGGCTCGGCGTTTTGCCAATCGCCGGTTACATACCCTCTCAAGAGTCTCCCGAACGAGAGGGGCTCGTGGTCCACACCCTCGCGGGCGGCGACCCAATCGCTCACCGACTCGTCGGAGCGCAGGGAAACCCGGCCCTTGAGGTCCTGGCGGTCGGCGAGCTGATGCGGCGGGGGTCCCACCTTCTCGCGGTCGGGCTTTTGCATGTCTTTCCGGTGGGCGTCGTGGCGCTCCCCGTAGGCGATATCTTCGCCCAGGCGGTCGAGCTCGACTTCGAGCTTGTCGTAGTCCTCGCGCCGCGCGGCGGTTAGTCCGCCATCTTCCTCGGCGGTGTCGAGTATGGCCTTCATCTGTTCCCAGACGCGGGCCCGCTGTTCGCGCTTCTCACGCGTGTTCATTGGTTCTCCTGTTCTGCCGCGGCCCAAAGTTGGCCGCGATGCGGCTAATGGGGTTAAGGGCGGCCGGGATGGCCGGCCCAGCGGCGGCGGAGTGCTTCACCAGCGGCTCCGGCGGCCGTTGCTGCTCGGCGGAGTGATTCACCATCGGCTCCAACTACAGCAGCGAGCGATTTCATTTTATCAGTTCGTTTGCACATCACGCGGTCTATCGGTCAGCGCCAGAACATCCACGCGGCAAAGCTCGCGGTCGCCGACCCGCACGACCAGAACGGCGGTCCCTCGCTTTTCGATTCGCTCCATCCACATCTCCTCGCCCAGGTCCAAGGCCCTCTCGAAATACCTGCGATCGAGGTCGGGGGCCTGCTCCAGTGCCCTGATTACGATTCGGTTCAGGCGCTCTAGGGCGCGGTCTCCAAAACTCATTTGGCCTCCTCTCGTGATAAGTCGAAGATCTCCCCGGTGGCGGTGCACCAGGCGCAGCCGCAATCGTCGCTCATCGGATCCGAGACAAATATCGAGCGGCTGGCGCACCGTAAAGACTCGGCCCATCCTTGAAAGCAATATAAGCATCAGCCCGGGATCCGTGGCCGCAGCAAGCGCCGATGGATCCAGGGCCGTATCCCAGGCAAGCGTCGTAGCCTTCGGGGGTAGGATCCTGGCCGCAGGCGGCGCAGGGGGGCGGATCCTCCCGGTGAACCATGGATCCGTTTGAGTACAGCAGGCGGGCTGGATTGTGGGGATCCTCATAAACGTTGTGGCCCTTGAAGCGGCCAGTCGGGATCCGGGCGACGGAAAACAGAGTTTGCTGGCTCATTCTCGACCACCTCCGATACAGACATGGGCTGCTGGGTCGGCGTGAGAATGGACCCCCCGGCCGCACTTCGGGCAGGGGCGGAAACTGCGATTTGGAACACTTGCGTTATTCGCCGTATCCGCCGTATCGCCGTCGCGAACGGGTCCAAAATGCCCGTTTGCAGGCACATTTTCGGCCCTTCCAGCGCGCGACGGCGTTTGCAACGGGGTTTTGTCGGCCTGCTTATCGCCGTCGCGGCCGGAATCGGTGTTTTCAGGCACAATTTCGGGCCTCGGGATACGCGGATACGGCGGATACGGCGTTTTGCGGGCTTGTTCTAAATGGATTGTTCTTCGGCGCTTTGTGATCTCAAATGTGACCTGGACCTCCGCCGCCAGATCGTCGGCAGATCGCCGGAGCGCCGCCGAGAGTGCGCTCGCGCTTTTGGGCCAGCTCTTGGCCCGGCGCGTATCCTCGGACGCCTGCCCGTTTAACTGATCGAGCAGTTCGGTAGCGCTCCCCGACCACGTTGGCCGGCTGACCATGAATTCTTGAACTGCAACCGCCAGCGGTGCGGATTCGAGGGCGAGGGATGTTGCCTGCTCGCGATTCTGAAAATATGCGGCATCGAAATCTGGAACCGCGCCGGTGGCCCTAACCCACCTAGCGAAGTCGGCCATTCTTGGCAAGTCGCTATCTGTTGTATTTGGAAGGTTGCGAAGCCCCGCGGACACCGCGTCCAATAAAGCGCCGAGCAGGCACGGTAAAGCCTTGTCGAATTTCTCCCAAAAGTCGCTTTCAGTGACCCGCTCTCGGATTTCCGGCAAGTAGACCAAAAGGGCACGGTCGAGCAGGTCGCCTCGGGTGGCAATCTCGGTGATGGACGTCAGGATTACCGGCCGGACCGCGTCGAGGATCACTTCGCCATCGTCGGAATACAACTCTCTCGCCGAGAAGCCGCCGCCGGTGGCAAGCCTGCAAAGACCGTCACTCAGCCAATCGCGAACGCTGGAGATATTGTCGAAGCAGATCAGCTGCGAGTTCCTCGCGGCGATCATGAGGTCCTGAAGGTTTCGAGGTTCGGCTCTCGCCGGTGACTCGTTTGGATCGACCAGACGCCTAAGCACCCTGGCCGTGGTTGTTTTCGCTCGTCCGGCTCCGCCCAGCAGGACGAGCAACGGAAAAGGCCCTTCGGATCGGTAGCACGCGAGCAGGAAGGCCAGCACCAGAGGCCACGCGGCCTCGTCGGTGTTGAGGAACTGCCGCAGCTCCTCCAAGTTGCCGCCGGGGACCGGGACCGGAAGCGACTGCATTCCCGGGGCTCGGCGAAACCGGACCGGCGGCGAATCAGTGACCCTCCACCCGGTGGCGCTTACCTCGACTGCCCGCCAACGATCATCGGCAAGATCGAGGTAGATTCTTCCATCGTGCTCGGCGACCCGGACGCGCACCTCCTGCTCCGATGATCCGAATAGCCCCCGGCCTTCCAAAACTCCAATCGCATCCTGAACCGCCTGCCCGCCGACCGCCTGCCCTGTCAACTTGTAGTGCTCGGCCTGCAGCAATCGGCGAAATGCCCGCGAACCGATCGGCCATGTTTCGCGATGATCGCCCAGCTGGACGCTTGCGAACGCTCGATGATCTGGGGTCCGAAAGAATTCAGCCTGTAGCGATTCCGCCAGCGATACGAGCTCCGTTGCTTGAGAGCGCTTTTTCCTTGAGGACTTGTCCTCGGCGGCGGGCTCATCTTCATCGGCGGCAGCGGCCTCCGAAAAGATCCGATCGATTTCGCTCATGAGGCGATATCGACGTTCTCGGAGACGAGCCGGCGAGCGGTGTCGTAGGTGCCCGTGGCCCCGCATTTCAGACAACGCCAAGTCGCCGAAAACTTGACGAGATCGCCGGGGCCGACGAGCAGAACAGCCGCCGGGGCGTAGAAGCGGTAGCGGCCGCGGCCGAGTTGGCAGGCCGGACATTTGAAAGCGCGGCCGTCGTCGGAAAGTCCGATGGCGATGGCCAGCTGATACAGCTTGCTGGCTTGGGGCGGTGCTAAACTCATTGCTGGTCCTTCTCACTTTCTTGGATCGTTTGTTGGCGATGGCCCCGGCTGCGGTCGGGGCTTTCGTTTTACTGGGCGGCTCTTAATCTCCTGGCTGACACCGGTTCCCGATGGGCTTCGAGATAAGCGCGGATCTCGTCGGCGTCGTACAGCACGCTGCGGCCTACTTTGAAGCCGGGCGGGAAGTCGCCGGCGCTTCTCAAGTTGTAGATTTGGCCGGCGCTGACCCTGAGCATCTTGGCCACCTCGGCGATGGTCAACAACGTCATGAAACCGACGAAAGTTGATCGAGCAGCTGGCCGTAGCGAACCGCTCGATCTCCTCCGGGT
>JBOGWH010000247.1:0-3660 GCA_050692975.1 Actinomycetota bacterium
GTCGATGCGTCCCAGCGTGGTGCCGAACCCGGGCGGATCCTGCTGGTTGTATCGACCGTACGAATAATACATGATCGCCTCCTCCCGGTCGGCCGTCGCAACGAGCTTGGAGTTGTTTTCGAATACCGGAGTGGCACAGGCGTCGGTGGGCACGAAGGTCATGAACTCGTCCCACGTCGCCCTGGTACCCGATCCGGACTGGGCTTGGTAGACCTTGATCGGCACGTTGGCGCCACCGACCTGGCTCCAGTTCGTCACTTCGCACTTGTAGATGCTTCGGAGTTGCGCCTGAGTCAAGGTGGGGCGGCCGCCGGCGTCCACCGGCATTCCCGAACAACCCGAACCGGCGGTTGATTTGAAGCATGCCCACGAGAGCGCGTCACGGGCGAAGCCGATAAATCGCATGTTGGTCGAGTCGCCGACCTTGGGCTTGCGGGACGACCGCGCGTAATCCACGATTGGAATGCCCGCAAGTCCCTGCTGGTTTAGCTGGCTGATACCGAAGCTCGAACCGATCGGGTAGTGCTCGAGAAAAACGTCGTGATCGTAGTTCTCCTTGGTGATGTCGTTGGCGTCCTCAGCCTGGCACTTTAGGTCCAACGTCTGCTGAGCCTTGTCGGGGTGAATCGACTTGCATCCGACCGACTGGTTGTACAGCTTGTTGAGGTTGGTCATCAACTCGTACGTCGTGTCCGAGCCGCTGCCCCGGTAAATCGAGGCCTTGTGCTCGTAGGTGAAGTGAGTCGCCAGAGCGACCCCCGAAACGGCTATAGCGGCGGCGACCGCCGTACCCGCGATGAGGTACCGAGCGCGCCAACTCCGCTTTTGCCAAAGCCCTTGAATCATTTGTTCCCTCCCCTTGTGAGGTGACGAAGCTTTCCTTTTGAAAACTTTCAGCCCGTCTTATAGCAAAGCTATTTGTACTGATTACTCCGCGAACTCGAACTCGATGTGTCCATTGGGTGAACTCTCAGCCGGAGCACATTCGGGCGTGTGAACCCGGCTAGATCGAGTCGCGAAATCTTGCCGCCAGCCCCAGGCCGACCCGCCCCACCGGGGGCCCCAGCACCACGACGGCTGCGGCTATCAATGCCACAAGGAAAACCCATTTGGCCGGCGCCTTGATCGACTTGGCGGCCGAGGCAAGAGCCTTGGCTTCCTCCTGGTCCACGATGGTGTCTTCGAGAAGTTCTTCCGCTGCGGCGGCTTCCTCGGCTGCAGCCTGGGCTTCAGCCTGGGCAAGGGCCTGGGCGGTGGTGGAGGCGCCGGCTGCTGAGGCCGCCTCGGCAGCCTTGCGGGCGGCTTCGGCCTTGCTCGCGGCTTTTCCGGCCGCCTGCTCCTGCTGATTCTGGCCTCCTGCAGCCGAGGAAGCGGCGGGTGGTTGATCTATTGTCGTGAAGCCGGTCGGGGGAGGGGTCCTGCCCTCAATTGTCGGGTTATCGCATTCCGACATGGGAGGAGGCGTCGGGCCTCCCGGCAATTTGGTCACGGCGTCGAAGTCTGCCTGGACCAGGTTGGGAGGCAGCGGCGAGTAGCCGAGAGCCTCCGCCGACTTCTGGCCGTCGCAGGCGAAGTACAGGATGAATTTTCCGAGGACGTTGCCCTTGGCGGCGTCAAGGTCTTTTTCGGCCGTCGGGGTGATCATGTAGCTGTAGCTGGAAACGGGATAAGCGCTGGGCTCCGCGGCGGTATAGACGCCGTCCAGATTCTGGGTCTGGTCGGGGTTGAAGGTGGCGTGCCGCAGCGCCACCGCGACATTTCCGGCGCTGGGCAATGCGAAATTGCCCGCCTGGTTCTTCACCTGAACCACCGGACGCCCTCTGGCCTTGGCATATCCGTATTCGACGTAGTTGATCGAGCCGCGCCCGATCTGATCGTCGGCGACGAAGTTGGCCACCCCCTCGGAGCCCGCCTGAGGCTTGGCCGAGGGGAACTGCGGGGGTCCGGGCCAGTACGAGGTCGGTTCGTTGCGGATGCCGGTGCGTCGTGCGAAGTCGGCCCAGATACCTGGATAGCGCTTCCAGAGGTAGGCGGAAAACTGGGCGGAGGTTCCCGAGCCGTCCGAGCGCACGACGGGGATGATCTCGCTGGAGGAACCCTGCCTCTCGGGAATAACCACGCCCCCGTAGTCGGCCGCGATTGCCGGGTCGTTCCATTTGGTGATGACGCCGGTGAAGATCTTCGCCAGCGTCTCGCCGGAAAGGCGCAGGTCGGTGATCCTCTTGCCGGCGGCGTCGCTCAGGTTGTACATGAACGAGGTCCCGCCCGCGACGATCGGCAGGTATTGATAGCTCTTGCCTTTTCCGTTCAACTGGTTGACTTCAGTTGCGTCGAAGGGGATTTCCGAGACGGCGAAGTCAACCTGGTCGGTTATGTAGAACTGGCGTCCCGAAGTCGAGCCGTTGCCCTGGTAGTTGATGTTCAGGCCCCGGCGGGCAACGTCTGCCCTCCACTGCTGGACCGCGATCTCACTCCAGGTGGATCCCGCTCCGGATACCGTCGGGCCCTCGGCGAAGGCGTTTCCGGCGGCTGCGAGCAAAACCGTCAGAGCAAGGACAACCGCCCTGCGCCCGCCGGCGTTTACCCGCGACATTTAACCGAACCTGCCGTGGACGTAGTCGGCCGTCCGGGGGTCCTTGGGGTTAACAAAGATCTGCTCGGTGGTGCCCGATTCAACGATCTTGCCGGGCTGGTTCTCCTCGGCAAGGAAAAAGGCGCACTGCGCCGACACTCTTTGGGCCTGCTGCATGTTGTGGGTCACGATCACGATCGTCACCTGATGGCCGATCTCGGCGATCGTTTCCTCGATCACCCTGGTCGAGGTCGGATCCAGCGCCGAGCATGGCTCGTCCATCAGCAGGACCCTCGGCTCCACGGCAAGCGCTCTGGCTATGCACAACCTTTGCTGTTGGCCGCCGGAAAGGGTTCCTCCCGGGTCCTGCAGGCGGTTTTTGACTTCCTTCCAAAGCCCGGCGCGAATCAAGCTTGTTTCCACCAGCCCGTCGTCTTTGGGGGCCCTCCTGCCCGAGAGTTTCAGTCCCGATGTGACGTTGTCTTGGATACTCATAGCGGGGAAGGGGTTCGGCTTTTGAAACACCATCCCGATCATTCGCCGGGTCTCGGTCGCGCGCATCGACGGTCCGTAGATGTCCTCGCCGTCGAGCCTGACCGAGCCGGCCATCGCCGACCTGGGAACCAGTTCGTGCATCCGGTTCAGGATGCGGATGAAGGTCGACTTTCCACAGCCTGACGGGCCGATCAGGGCGGTTACAACGCGGGGAGGCATATCGAGATGGACCTGTTCGAGGACCTTGTTCGAGCCGAACCAGGCGCTGACGGACTCGGCGACCAGACCGGCGGCTCCGGCAGGCTCGGCAACACCGTTCGAGCCCGAAAAAGCCGGCGCCGCTCCGGTGGCCCCCAAGCGCCCTCGGGTCAGCATCACGCCGATGCCTCGGCCGGCGAGCTTCGCCGTAGGCCTGGAATGCGGATTTTACGGCGCCTCTCCCCAACTGCCCGGCCGCCGGCTATGCGGGTTATAACGAACAGAGCCAGGACCAGGGCTATCAGGACCAGGGCACCGGTCCACATCCGGGCGAGATCGGCCGCTTGCGAACTGCCCTTGAGCCCATAGACGTACAGCGGCAGGCTGTCCTGGGC
>JBOGWH010000248.1:0-7053 GCA_050692975.1 Actinomycetota bacterium
GGTGATGGTCGACCCCCTGGTGGGTACACGGGTTGGGATGGATGATGGCCTCGGCCAGCGGCAGATCATGAAGCAGGCGATGATGAGCGTCCTCGGCTATGGCGTGGGCCTGCACAAAAGTGCGGTCGCAGTCGACGGTGACCTTGGCTTCGGCCCGCAGACGGTGGCCCACCCAGCGAAGCTGGACCTGCTCTACCTCCTCGACGCCCGGCGTTGCCGCCAGCAGACTTTCGGCCTCGGCCACCAGGTCGGGAGGCACCGCGTCCATGAGGCGGAAGTAGATTTCGGTTCCGGCGTCCTTGAGCACATGAAGGATCGTGGCGGTTATTGCCAGGCCCACGACCGGATCTGCCCAGGTCAATCCCAGCGCTGAGGCGCCCGCCGCTACGAACACCCCGAGAGAAGCAATCCCGTCGACGCGAGCATGCTGGCCGTCCGCTACCAGCGCCGCCGAGCCGATCTGCCGTCCGGTCCTGATCCGGTAAAGCGCTACCAATTCGTTGCCGGCAAATCCGATCAGCGCCGCGGCCATCACCCAGCCGGGATGGCGCATGGTCTGGGGGTCGAAGAGGCGGCGTACCGATTCCCATCCGGCAGCGGCCGCAGAAAATGCAATCACCGCGATTATGAAGATCCCGGCGATGTCCTCGGCCCGTCCATAACCGTAGGTATAGCGGCGGTTCGAAGGGCGCCGGCCCACCCTGAAGGCCACCCACAGCGGCAGGGCCGTCAGGGCGTCTGCCAGGTTGTGAATCAGGTCGGCAAGCAGAGAGACCGACGCGGTGGCCGAGAAAATGAGCAGCTGGATCCCGCCGGTTGCGGCGAGAGCGGCGAGCGAGATCTTGAGCGCCCGGATCCCCTGCTGGCTGGTTTCCAGCACGCCGTCGTTGGCCGGGCTGTGATGAGCGGTGTGATGGCCCCCGAGCCCGTGATGGTGCCTTTTAGCGTGCGGGTGGTGGTGATGATGATCCTTTTTCTTTTTCATCGCCCCTCCCTCAGCCTCCCCTCAGTCACTACAACCTTTTTTCTTTTTCATCTCCAGCCCCTCAGCTCCCTCAATCCGCTAAAACCTTCTTCTTTTTCATCGCTCCTCCCTCAGTCCCCTCAATCCGCTAAAACCTTCTTCTTTTTCATCGCCTCTCCCCCAGCCTCCCCTCAATCCGCTAAAACCCGGATGGCGGCGGTTTGAATGTCCGCTCGGGTCCTCTCCCGCCGGTGCCGCTAACTACTAGCTTTTCATCCTCCAGCGGGCGCCGGCCTTTGTATCCTCGATTTCGATTCCCAGGTCACGCAGCCGGTCCCGCACCTTGTCAGATTCTTCGTAGCGACCGGCCTGCCTTGCCGCCTCCCTCAATTCGAGCACCAGATCGATGAGCTTTCCCGATATCTCGGACGCGGCGGCCGTCCCGGATTCCAGTTCAAGGCCGAGGACATCGGTCATCTCACAGAAGGCGGCCATGAGTTCCTCCAGACGGCCTTGCGCCGCCTCATCGCCGCCCTGGGCCGCCTCGAGTTCGATGTTTCCCGTTTTGATCAGATCGTGGATCACGCTGATCGCGGTCGGAGTGTTGAAGTCGTCGTCCATGGCGTCGGTGAAACGCTGCAGGAACTTACGGCCCTCTTCCGATACCTCGCCGGCGGCCTTGGCGGCATGGGCGAAAATCTCGAAGCGCTCCAGGGTTTTCTCAGCCTGGCGGAGGGAAGCCTCACCGAAGTCGATGTCGCTGCGGTAGTGGCCGGCAATCGACATCAGGCGCAACGCCGCCGGGCGGATCTCTTTCAGGAAGTCCTTGACCAGCACGAAGTTGCCCAGCGATTTGGACATCTTCTGCTCGTCAAGGTTGACCATTCCGTTGTGCAGCCAGACCCGCACGAACGGCTCCTCTCCCGTGGCGGCCTCGGCCTGGGCGATCTCGTTTTCGTGGTGCGGGAAAATCAGGTCGGACCCACCGCCGTGAATGTCGAATCCCATGCCGAGATACTTCTCCGACATCGTCGAGCACTCGATATGCCAGCCGGGGCGCCCCCGCCCCCACGGGCTTTCCCATGACGGCTCTCCCTCTTTTGCCGCTTTCCACAGGGCGAAGTCGAGCGGACTGCGCTTGCTCGGATCTGGCTCGACTCGCTCGGCCCTCACGTCATCCAGGGAGCGCCCCGAGAGCTTCCCGTAGCCCTTGAATTCCTCCACCGCGAACCAGACGTTGCCGCCGGCTTCATAGGCGTAACCTCTTTCGATGAGGCTGCCGATTGCCTTGATCATGTCGCCGATGTGGTCGGTGGCCTTGACCAGCAGGTCCGGTGGCTCGACGTTCAGTGCCTTCATCACGACCTCGTACGCGTGGGAGTACTCGCGCGCCACCTCTTCGGCGGGCCGCCCCTCCTCGGTGGCCCTGGCGATGATCTTGTCGTCGACATCGGTATAGTTCTGGACGAAATTGACGTCGTAGCCCCTCCAGCGCAGGTAGCGGCGGATCACGTCGAAAACGACCGCCGCTCTCGCGTTGCCGACGTGAATGTGGTTGTAGACCGTCGGTCCGCAGACGTAAAAAGAAATCTTGCTCTCCTCCCGTGGACGGAGTTCCTCTTTCCGGCGCGTCAGCGTATTGGTCACCATCAAAGCCATTGAGCTAGGTTAACCCTCAAGCAGGGCGACGGCGATTGCGGCGGCCCCGCGGCCAGTCGAAATCAGAACTTCTGGGGGAGGCTAACCCTCGAGGAGGGCGACGGCGATTGCGGCGGCTCCCTCGTTGCGGCCGGTGAATCCGAGATGGTCGGTGGTCGTCGCCTTTACCGAGACCCGGTCCGCCGCGATGCCGAGGGCGCCGGCGATCTCTCCGGCCATTGCAGCGCGGTGGGCCCCCAGCCTGGGGGCCTGGAGAACGACGGTCGAGTCGACGTTGACGATCTTAAGGCCGCGCCCGGCCAGCATCCCGGCCACCTGCTGGAGTATCGCCAGGCTGGAGGAGCCGGCGGCCACCTTGTCGGGCGGAAAGTGATCGCCGAGGTCTCCCAGGCCCGCCGCGCCGAGCAAAGCGTCGGCAACGGCGTGGGAGAGCACGTCGGCATCCGAGCGGCCGCCAAGGCCCGACGGAGCATCGATCTGCACTCCCCCCAGCACAAGCGGCCTTGATTCATCGAAGGGGTGGACGTCGAAGCCCAGGCCGACTCTCACGCCGGCGAAATCATCTGCGATGGTGCCAGATGTGGGGAAATGCGGTACGGCGGCGGCTGCGCACCGGGGGGCGGCCGGCAATCACGGCGCGGGCCATTTCCAGGTCCTCGCGCCGGGTGATCTTGAAGTTCAACTGATCTCCCTCGATTGCCCTGACTCGATAGCCGGCTGCTATGAGCAACTGCGAGCAGTCCTCGCCTTCCAGCCCCGACTCCTCCGCCGCCTCCACCGCTTTCGTCAGCGCTGAAAACACAGACGCCTGAGGAGTCTGGGCCCTCCAGATGTTCTTCCTTTCGATGCTCGCCGTGACCATCTTCTCGGGCGACAGTTCCTTGGCAGCGTCCGGTAGAGGGATGACCGGGATGACACCATCGCACGAATCATCAAGCGACTCGAGAACGCGGTCGACCAGCCAGAGGGGGACGAGCGGCCGCGCGGCGTCGTGGACGAGCACGATACCGGTCGCCTTCGGGCAGGCCTTGAGACCACGGCTCAGCGAATCCTGTCGGCTGGCCCCGCCTTCGACGTACGCCCGGATCTTTGCGAAGCCCATGTTCTCGATCGGGACGGGACTAGGAGGGCCGGTGCTGGGAAGCACCAGTACGACGTGGTCGACATACTCTGATCCGATCAGGGTCCGCAGCGGGCGGAAGAACATCTGCTCGCCCCCGAGGTCCGCAAACTGCTTCGCCTGCGCGCCTTCCATGCGTTCACCTTTTCCGGCGGCAAGCAGTACCGCGGTGACGAACCGCGTAGCGATCATGGATTTAAAACCCCGGAACCTCCGGGGATGCGGCTACTTAGAGCAGCCGAGGACCTTGTCGAGCATCTTGCCGGCCTCTTCTTCATCAACATTGGCGGCAAAGGTCATCTCGGAAACAAGGATTTGACGGGCTTTGGTAAGCATCCGCTTCTCCCCGGCGGAAAGGCCCTTTTCCGCTTCTCTGCGGGCCAGGTTTCTGACCACTTCGGCAACCTGGTAGATATCGCCCGACTTAAGCTTCTCCACATGGGTCTTGAAGCGGCGGCTCCAGTTGGTGGGCATCCGGCACTCTTTGGCCTTCAGAACCTTGTAAACCTTCTCCAGCTCGTCCTGGGCAATGATGTCGCGGATGCCGACCGTCTCGCAGCTGTCGGTGGGGACGAACAGGGTGAGATCGCCGTAGGCCAGACGAAGCACGTAGTACTTTTTGGTTTCGCCCTGGATCTCTTTGTCTTCTAAACTCTTGATAACCGCTGCGCCGTGGTGGGGATAAACGACCTTGTCACCTACACTGAATGACGTTCTGAGGGTGGTGGTTGTTGGCGCCAAACGGTCCTCCTTATGCTTGATAGAGCAAAGGGGCCTGTCAGCCCCCGCCTTTTTGGTTTACTCGCCTTTGGTTACTCGCCTTGAATTAGCACCTGACGTGCCCTTACATGATACCAGCCCACGCTCGGGGTTCTCAACGAGCGTCGCCGGCCGGAAACTCGCAGTTTGTACTCGAGGCACAAAGCGCCGCGCGGCCGCAGCGGTCCTGCTTAGACAGAGTCCATGGTATTACGGAACGATGGGCCTGCCGGATCGACTGAATCGCTACCGCTTTCACAGCGACTGGACCGTCGTTTCTTCCTTCGAGCCACTCTTTGAGGTTTTGAGCGACATCGGATCGTACCCGCTGTGGTGGAAGGAGGTCCGCCGTGTAGACCTGATCGACGATCTTTCGTGCCATGTGACCATCCGGGCGGAGCTTCCCTACTCGCTGCGCTTCGTTATGACCCAGGAAGTCGTGGATGAGGAAAGAGGTTACCTGCGCGCCATGCTGACGGGGGACCTGGATGGCTGGTCGGCCTGGACGGTGAAACAAGAGGACGGCCGGTACCGTCTGCTGTTCGACGAGGAAGTTACCGTACGCAGGCCCTTGCTGCGGGTTCTGGCACCCATCGGCCGCCCGGTCTTCAGGGCAAACCATGCGCTGATGATGCGCAATGCCCGCCGGGGCCTCCAGGCGCACCTGGACGATCTAGGCGGCCCGCGATAGGACCTCGCGATAAGCCCGCTCGTATCCCTTCACCATCACGCTAACGTCAAAGTTCCGCAGGACGTGGTCCCGGCAGGCAGAGGCGTCGATAGAGTCCACATCCCCGACCGCGCCGGGCAATTCATCGGGCCGGGCGCACACGAATCCGGTAGTCCCATGGTCGACGACTTCGGGAACCGAACCCGCTTGCAGTGCCACCACCGGAGTGCCGCAGGCCATGGCCTCGATCATCACCAGACCGAACGGCTCCTCCCACTGGATCGGCATTATCAGGCACCTCGCCCGGCTGAGCAGATCCTTTTTCTTTTCGGTGTCCGCCTCGCCGATCCAGTCGACGTCGGGCCCGAGCAGCGGTTTGACCTTCTGTTCGAAAAACTCGTTCTCGAGAGGCTCGCTGCACTTTCCCGCGAGCACCACCGGCACCCCGGCGGCACGTCCCGCCTCGATTGCGAGGTGAGGAGCCTTCTCGGCATTCATTCTGCCCAGGAACAATATGAATTCCTCCTTCTCTGCTCGAAAGGGATACTCGTCCACGGGGATCGCGTTATAAACCGTCGAGGCCCAGGGCAGGTCCTCGGCGGTCCGGCGCTGGGCGTTGGAGATCGCAACGAGCGCGATTTTGTCTCCGAGGGCTCCGTAGTAATCCGCTATATCGGGGACGATGGGGCCGTGGGCGGTGACCACGGTCGGCACGCTGCGGTCGAACGACAGCAAAGGCCCCGATAGCGTGTGATCGTGTATGACGTCGGGCTTGAGCTCTCCCATGTGCCGTGCGGCACGCGCGATGTGAATGGACTCCACAATCGAGTCGGTGATTCGGTCGCTGGGAGGATCGTCAAAGGTGGAAATGAAGTCCCCGGACAGGTTGTCGTTGCCGGCGCCGATGGCCGTTACCCTGTGGCCCCGGGAGGTCAGCCCTTCGGCCAGCCAGTAGCACATCCATTCGATCCCTCCGTAAGCAGACGGGGGCAGTTCAAACCACGGCGGCGCCACCATGGCGATGTTGAGCGGCTCGGCCGAATCAGTCGGGTGCATTTACTGTCCTCCCCTAGCAGGCGCTTCTTGAAGTTAAAGAAGGTTTACCCGCCGGGCGGGGTTCCGACACCCCCGGTGTTTAGCCTGCTTCGGTTGCCGGTCCCGATGCCGAAGCGGTCAGCTCGGGCTCGGCCGGCGCTTTCACGCCGTCGAGGGCCTCGAACTTGATCTTCTTCTTGCCCGGATTCTCGGGGTCGTCCTCCGTACTGACCTTGATGGTCTGGCCTGCCGAAAACTCCTTCCACAGGATCTTCTCCGACAGCGGGTCCTCCACCAGCCTCTGGATCGCACGGCGCAGCGGCCGGGCCCCCAGGGCCGGATCGTAGCCCTCCTGAGCGAGAAGGTCCTTGGCGTCGTCGGTCAGGTCGATCTCAACGTCCTGGGACTTCAGCTGCTCGGTGACCCGCCTGAACATCAGATCGACGATCTCGCGCACGTTCTCGCGGGACAGCTCCCGGAACACGATGATCTCATCGATGCGGTTGAGGAATTCGGGCCGGAAATTGCCCTTCAGCTCCTGCATGACCCGGTCCTTCATCTTGTCGTAGGTCAGCTCGCCGCTGTCTTGGGCGAAGCCCAGACCGGTCTTGCGCAGGTTGGCCGTGCCGAGGTTCGAGGTCATGATGATCACGGTGTTCTTGAAGTCCACGGTGCGCCCTTGAGCGTCCGTCAGCCGGCCGTCCTCCAGGATCTGCAGCAGCGTGTTGAACACGTCGTTGTGGGCCTTTTCAATCTCATCAAAGAGCACTACCGAGAACGGACGGCGCCGTACGGCCTCGGTCAGCTGACCGCCTTCTTCGTAGCCAACGTACCCCGGGGGTGAAC
>JBOGWH010000249.1:0-2655 GCA_050692975.1 Actinomycetota bacterium
CGTCTCGGGAGATGGGGGACGGACCTGGCTGCCGGCCGATCCAGTGCCCAAGCTGCCGGAAGGGGTGGACAAATGCTACGCGCCCGAGGTGGCATTCGACCGGCAGGGGACGCTCTATTTTCTTTTCGCCGGGCTGAAAGGCAAGGGCAACACTCCCGTCGGAGAGTTCCTGGTCACGTCTAAAAAAGGGGGATACAGCGCCCCCCGCCGGGTCCTGGGTCCGGAGCGCTACATGGTCCGGATGGCCGTTGCTCCGAATACCGGCGACAGGGGCAGGATTCATCTGGTGTGGCTTCAGGCAACCTCCACCCCACCGACCGGAGGGCTGCCGGCACCCCCCAACCCGATCATGACTGCTTATTCCGACGACGGCGGGGGGAGCTTCTCCAGGCCCGTTCAGGTGAGCGATCCAAATCGCCTGCGGGTTGTCGCTCCGGCTCTGGCCGTGGGGCCCAAAGGGGATGTTCACGTTGCCTACTACGACCTTGGGGAGGATGACCGGGATTATGCGGGGCTGGAGGGACCCCGCTGGGAGGGGAACTGGTCGCTCGTAATCTCCAGCTCCAGCGACGGGGGACGCAGCTTCGGCCCGGGCAAGGAGGTCGAAGACAAGCTGGTTCCCCCGGAGCGGGTGATGCTGATCTACACAATGCCACCGCCGTCGCTGGCGGTCTCCGGGTCCGGGCGTGTGTATAGTGCCTGGCACGACGCCCGCAACCGCGACTGGGACGTGTTGTTGTCTCCGTCGGACGGACGAAATGGGGCATGGAGCAAGCCCCGTCGGCTGAACGACGACCCCATCCACAACGGCCTTAACCAGTACCTGCCGCGGCTCTCGGTCGCGACCAATGGGCGGGTGGACGCCATCTTCTACGACCGCAGGCGCGATCTTCAAAACATCAAGACCGATGTCTACTACACAAGCTCCAGCGACGGTGGTCAGCGTTTCACCCGCAACTTGAGAGTGACCAGCGAACCCTTCGACTCCCCCATCGGCCCCCGCTACCCGGCGCTCATCCGTTCAGCCAAGGGCTTGGTTGAGTTCGGCTCCCGCCTGGGGCTGATGTCGCACGACGGCTCGGCTCTGGCCGCCTGGACCGACACCCGCAAGTCCGATCTCGGTAGCTACCAGCAGGACATTCTGGCCACCGAGGTCAACTTGGGAGGCGGCCAAGGCGGGCGCGTCCCGGGGTGGCTTCCGCCGGCTCTTGCGGGCCTGGGAATCGCCGCAACCGCGGGGCTGTTTGCAGCTCGAAGGGCGTCACGCGGGTCACGACGTGGCGAATGAAGGCCGCAGGTGTCCCCCCGCTGTTTGCCTTCGTTAGAAGACTTGCCTTCGTCGGGCTGGTAATTCTTGTGGCCCCGGCGCTGTGGGTCACGATCGCGGCAAGCGCCGGGCCCGGCTCGGACGTTTCCGCTTCGGCCCGGAAGGCGCCAACTCCCAGGGTGCTCGAGGAGGTTCCGGCCACTTCCAACTCGCTGGCGGCCGCTCAGGCCCACAACTCGGCGATGTTGGCGGCAGACCCGACTGAGCCCCGGTTCGTAGTCATGGCAAGCCGGCTCGACGCCCCCGATTTCTCCTGTGAACTTCATCTATCCGGCGACGGCGGACGGGGATGGGTTCCGGCGAACCCGGTACCCAGGCTTCCAAAGGGCGCCGAGAAATGTTATGGACCTGAGGTCGCCTTCGACCGAAGGGGGAAGCTTTACTACCTGTTCGTGGGGCTTGTGGGCAGGGGCAACGAGCCGATGGGGGCTTTCCTGACCACCTCGTCGGACCGGGGCCGGACTTTCACCGCGCCGCGCAAGATCCTCGGCCCCTTCAATTTTCAGGTGCGAATGGCGATCGAAAGGGACTTCGGCTCAAGGGGCCGCATCCATCTGGTGTGGCTCAAGGCGAGCGGAGACCCGGGACTGGGCTCGATGCCGCCACCGCCCAACCCGATCATGGCGGCACACTCCGACGACGGTGGAAAGACATTCTCGAAGCCGGTTCAGGTAAGCGATCTAAAGCGCGATCGTGTGGTCGCTCCGGCCCTGGCGCTTGGCCCAAGTGGCGGCATCCACGTCTTGTATTACGACCTGGGCGACGATGCCCGCGACTACAACGGCCTGGAGGGGCCGGTCTGGGAGGGGAAGTGGTCTTTGGTCGCCACCTCGTCCGCGGGCGGGCGGGGCTTCGCGAGGGGCGTGGTCGTCGACGATGCGATCGCGCCGCCGGAGCGGATGATGTTGATTTTCACGATGCCGCCGCCGTCGGAGGCGGCCGGCCCCGACGGCAGGCTGTTCGCCGCCTGGCATGATGCCCGCAACGGCGACTGGGATGTGTTTCTGTCTGTGTCGAAGGATAACGGGCGCAGCTGGACCGGGCCCCGCCGTCTAAACGACGACCCGGTTGGCAACGGCCGCAATCAGTACCTGCCCCGCCTCTCGGTGTCCTCTGCGGGCAGGTTGGACGCGATTTTCTACGACCGCCGCGACGACCCCAGCAACATCCGCAACAACGTGTACTACACCTACTCCTCCAACTCGATGAGCAGCTTTTCGCCCAACCTGCGTTTGACCCGCAAGGCATCCGACACCCGAAGCGGTCAGCGTTACCAGGGGGCCGCCGCTGCTGGCTTGGTTGATTTCGGGGCCCGGATCGCTCTGCTG
>JBOGWH010000250.1:0-1205 GCA_050692975.1 Actinomycetota bacterium
GTTCGCCGTCGATCGACACCTTGCCTTTCTCCGGGGTGAGTAGCCGCAGAAGGACCGAGAAGGCCGTGGATTTCCCGGCGCCATTGGGGCCCGCCAGGACGGCGAGGCAACCGGCAGGAACCTCAAAGCTAAGGCCCCTCAGAGCTTTGACTCCCCCCTCGTGGGCGAAGTGGACGCCCTCGAAGGCCACGTGGCCCCGGAAAAGGGGCGGGGGATCGCCTTCCTGGGGCTCGGGTTCCAGCTCGAGGACCTCCATAAGTCTTTCCGCGCTGACTACGGCGGAGGATAGATAGCCGCCCTCCTTCGACATCTTTCGCAGCGGCCGAAACAGGGAGCCCGCGTAGCTTGTCACAACAACCAAAAATCCGGGCGAGAGATCGCCGCTCAGAGCCTGGCTTGCTCCGAAGAAAAGCACGAGGGCGACGCCCATGCCGCTGAGAACATCGCTGTACAGCGAGAGTCTGGCCGAGATACGGGCTGCCTCTGCGCCGGCCATCTCCCCGCCTTCGCTCTCGCGGCCGAACCTTTCGAGCACGTCTTTTTCATTTGCGTAAGCTTTGACAATTCTTATGCGGTTCAGGCTCTCGCTGGCAATAGCGGTCGCCTTGCTTCGCCGTTCTCGGCCGGTTCGGGTTACCGCTTTGAGCTTCCGGCTGGTCCGGGCAACCACGACCAGGTAAACGGGTAGAGGAACCACGGCCAGAAGCGCGAATCGGACGTTGACGAGGGCCATGGCGATAAGCCCCCCGCCGAAGAGCACGGTTCGCTCGATCATCGAAATCCATGAAGTGAAGATCAGGCGCCTTACGCCGTCAACGTCTCCCAGGAGGCGCTCCAGCAGTTCCCCGGTATTGCTCGACTGGTGAAATGGGATGGCAAGCCGGTGCAGGTGCTCAAAGACCTGCCTGCGAATCCGCAAGGTGACTCTCTGCACCAGCCGGGCGGATGCCACGGTGGACCGAACTGAGACAAGCCCAGAAAGAGCGGTGATACCTACAAAAGCCGCTGCAGCAGCCCCGGCCAGGCCGATACCGGACAGGCCGAAGATCCGGACGGCTTTGCCACCGGATGGGACCAGCTCATCGACGACGAACTTCATCGGCCAGGGTTTTGCCAGGTCGAGCAGGCTCCCCACAAGGGGAAGGACCATTGCCCAGATCACCTTGTGCCGCTCGCCTCGAAAAGCCGGCCGGAAGGTCCTGACC
>JBOGWH010000251.1:0-1744 GCA_050692975.1 Actinomycetota bacterium
GCGCACCCCATCCAGATCGCCATTGGCCTGCGGGGACGGTTCGTCGCCCCTCTCCTGTGACTCTCTACGTCCGGCACGCCTTGATCGCTGAAGTTCAACGATGACGCTGCGAAGCAGCGCGAACATCCAGGCGTCGAAGGAGGATGTATCTCGAAGGTCCCTGATGCGCTCGCAGGCCCTTTCGAAGGTCTGTTCTACCGCGGCAACTGCCGACTCACCCGAGAGCCTCCGCCTGGAATAGGCAAGCATCCTCCGGTAGCCTCTGCGCACAAGCAGCGCCCAGGCGTCCGGATCGCTGCGCTTTGCGGCCGAGATGAGGTTGTGCAGCTCCTTCGCCGACACCGCGATGCTCATGTCGTTTAAGTTACTACTCCGCAAATGTCCGAATGCGGCACCCCGGCGCGCTGCCGGCCGCGGAAACCTTGCTTAAAAGGCGGAAACCTTGCTTAAAAGAAGGGCGGCGCCGAAGCACCGCCCTGTAAGTGAGTGACATGGCCTTCCGGTTTAGAAGGCGTCGGCCTCTTCCGGTTCGGTCTGGTAAAAGCGAGCACGCTCGGCAGCTTCTGCTTCTTCGCGCTGCCTGCGCTCTTCGTCCTGACGGCGCAGCATCTCAAGCTGCTCGGCAACCTCCTCCGAGGGCGTGACGTTGACCGAGCTGTAGCGCGTCATGCCTGTGCCCGCTGGAATTAGCTTGCCGATGATCACGTTTTCCTTCAGTCCCAGAAGGGCATCGGATCTGCCGCGGATCGCCGCTTCGGTCAGGACCCTGGTGGTCTCCTGGAACGACGCCGCCGACAGCCAGCTTTCGGTCGCCAGGGAGCTCTTGGTGATTCCCATCAAGATCGGCCGGGCGGTCGCCGGCTCTTTGCCCGAGGCAACCGTCTCGGCATTGCGTGCCTCGAAGATCCGTCTGTCCTCGAGGTCCCCGGGGAGCATGTCGGTGTCACCCGGCTCGATCACGCTGACCTTTCTGAGCATCTGGCGGACGATCAGTTCGATGTGCTTGTCGTGGATGGGCACACCCTGGCTCTTGTACACCTGCTGGACTTCTCCCACCAGGTAGAGCTGGACCGCGCGGATACCGGCCACCTCCAGAATGTCGTCGGGATCGATCGACCCTTCGGTGATCTGGTCACCCGGCTCCACAAGGTCTCCCTCGTCGACCTGCAGGCGCTGGCGCCGCGAGACTGCGTAATCCTCGACGGTACCGTCGTCGCTGATGACCTTGACGATGCGCTTGGCCTCCTCGTCGTGGATCTCGGCCCGCCCGGCGATCTTCGCGATCGTCGCACGTCCTTTCGGAGTCCGGGCTTCGAAAAGCTCCTGAACGCGGGGAAGACCGTGGGTGATGTCTTCGCCGGCAATACCACCGGTGTGGAAGGTACGCATGGTCAGCTGGGTCCCGGGCTCGCCGATCGATTGGGCGGCGATGATCCCTACCGCCTCTCCGATGTCGACCAGAGCGCCGGTTGCCATGTTGCGTCCGTAGCAAAGCCGGCAGACCCCGTAGCGCGACTGGCAGGTGAGCACCGAGCGCACCCGCAGCTCTTCCACCTCGGCGGCGACCAGTTCCTTCATCTTTGCCCGGTCGATCAGGTCCTCGGGTGCGATTACCGTCTTGCCGCCCTTGGCGATCTTCTCCAACGACACGCGGCCGAACAAGCTGGTCTCGATATTGGGGGCTTCCATCCTGCCCTTTCCGGGAATTTCCTGGGTAATCGCGATCGTTATTCCGCGATCGGTC
>JBOGWH010000252.1:0-2170 GCA_050692975.1 Actinomycetota bacterium
CACCTACAGAGTCCTTTCGTATTCGACGACCTTGCGGACCTGATCGTCGGTCAGGTTCTGCCCACCCTTGGCCGGCATGGCGCCGGTGCCCTGGCCGGAGGTTCCGTAGGGCTGGCCGGGCTTGGAACCTTCGGTTACGAACTTGATGTGGTCTTCGATATTGGGGAACTGCTTGGCCTCGGTGCCGCCGGTCATCGCCGGACCTGAGCCCCCGGCCCCTCCGCGGCCATGGCAGGTGGCGCACGCCTTGTTGAAGATCTCCTGTCCGGTGGCCTCCTGCTTGAATTCGGCTTTTTCCTGGATGGATTCCAGCCAGTTGACGATGTCGTTGATCTCCTGCTCGTTGAGCGGGCCTCCGTACTTGTTGCCCCAGGTTGGCATGTCGGTTCCGGGGCGGCCGCGCTCGATGGTCTCGTAGATGTACTCCCGGGCGTCTTTGTATCCCTCCGGGGGCTCCTCGTAGCGGCCGAACACCCCCTTGAGGTCGGGGACCTGGACCATCTGCGTGACGCCGGTGTTGGGATTCAGCCAGTTGTTGGTGCCCCCTTCGGCCTCCACTCCGTGGCAGCGGGCGCATTCCTTACCGCTCAGGTTCTCCTCACCGGTCTTGGGGTCGGTCCGCAATGCGTAGTACTTCTCGCCCCGCTCGAGGGAGACTTCGTCGAACTTCTCCTCCTTGGTGGTCCTGCGGGAGGGGTCGCTGATCATGTAGAAGAAAAGAAATACGGCAAAAAAGATGGCAATGATCATGCCCCAGCGCGTGATGTTGGTCAGCCTGGAGGACTCCAGGACGTCGTCTGTGTCTCCGGGCCGAAGCGCCGGAGGAATCGGGTCCGGGGGCCTGTTCGGGGTGTCTGCCAACTAGCCCTCTCGGATGTCCACGCAGTGGGCGCCCTCGGGCTGAGGCTGCGACGTGGTGGTTCCCCGGGGGGCTCCCTCGATGATCGTGGACGTGTCGACCACGATCTTGCCGCCCACGATCTCGACTTTGAACTGGTCGAGTCCGCGGGGGGCGGGACCGTCGCGGTACTCGCCGTTTATGGAGTACTTGGAACCATGGCAGGGGCATTCGAACCACTTGGCCGGCGGGCACCACGGAACCGCACAGCCCAGATGAACGCATTTGCGGTACATCGCAACGAGCCCGCTGGTTGCGACATTGGCCGCC
The DNA here is from genome assembly GCA_050692975.1 of Actinomycetota bacterium. Taxonomy (GTDB): domain Bacteria; phylum Actinomycetota; class CADDZG01; order JAHWKV01; family JAHWKV01; genus JBOGWH01. Next base: position 1,169 of record JBOGWH010000252.1, read on the forward strand.
GAGTAACTGGGAATCGATTCCGCGTCTTCGGGCTTCCCCTCGTAGATCGCCAGGTAGAACCGTCCGTCTGGAATGAACTTGGGCTCCCGTCCGGCGATAATTTCCTCACGGATGCTTTCTTCGTCGCCTACGGTGATTTTGGCCCCAAAGCCACCCCGCAGGCGGGGGTACAGAAAATCGAGCGATGCAAGGCCGAACTGCCCGAAGCTGATCAGCAGCGCCATGCCCATGCCCCGGTTCAGGAACTTGCGGCGGCTGACGTCCTGGGGATCCTCGATGACGCGCATCTGGGGGACCGGCTCGGGAACGTCCAGACCTCCGGCCGCCGCCGCTCCGCCGGCGGGCGCGGACTTTGCCCGGAGCGCCGACTGCGCCAGCAACGCGAACCCGCCCCAGGAGGCGAGGGATACAACAACGACCAGTGCTGCCGCGGCGAGGGGGCTCATAACTCGAAGAACAAGCCCTGGTCCCAGGGATAGACGAAGTTGAATCCGGGGCCGCGGAACAGCGACCCGAGAATCGCCAGTACGGCCGACATCATGAAGAAGATCGTGAACAGGACGATGGCCAGCTTACGGTCGCTCGGCTTCTGCGACGGGTTGCGGTCCACGAACGGCAGAGCGACCGCCGCCACGATGAGCCACTGGGGGATAGTCACACCGGCGACCTGGGGGTGGAAGTAGCGCAGCAGCTCCTGCAGCCCGAGGAAGTACCAGGGCGCTTTAGAAGGGTTCGGGGTCACGTTGATGTTGGCGAGTTCCCGGAAGGGAGCGTTGACAAAGGTCGAGAAGATGACCAGGAACGCGGTCATCGCCAGGATCGAAAGAAACTCCGCGGCCATCAGGTGAGGCCACACGTTGACCCGGTCCATCGGCTCCTTTTCGACCCTCTGAATCGCTTCGGGCTTGACGACCGCCAGAAGGCGCTGAACCCGCTCGGGAGTGGCTTCCATTGTGGCGGCCGCCGCCCGGCCAGCCGATCGCCTGCCTCCCGCCACCGCGG
>JBOGWH010000253.1:0-15736 GCA_050692975.1 Actinomycetota bacterium
GTCCCGGAATCCAGGCGGCTGTACCCGTCGGGTTCCCTCGCCGCCCAGGTCCTGGGTTTTGTGGGCACCAACAACCAGGGTCTTGCGGGGCTCGAAAGCAAGTACGACTCGGTGCTTTCGGGTTCACCCGGCCAGATACTCACCGAGCGGGACCCCCAGGGAAGGAAGATCCCCGCCGGAAGGTCGTTCGCAAGGCCCGCCGTTCCGGGAAGGGACCTGGTGCTGACCGTGGACGCCCAGATCCAGTTCGAGGCCGAGCGGCTTCTGGCCGAGGCGCTGAAAAAATGGCGTGCAAAGTCCGGGACTGCAGTCGTGATGGATCCGCGCACCGGCGATGTGCTGGCTCTGGCCAATGCTCCCTCTTTCGATCCGAACAACTTCCGGGCGTTCGCCCCGGAGGTACGCCGCAACCGGGCGGTTATGGACGTTTATGAGCCCGGATCGGCAAACAAAGCCATCGTGGCTGCGGCTGCAATCGAGTCGGGGCTGACTTCACCGCAGGAGGTTTTTTCAGTACCCGACGTTTTCCGGATCGCCGACAAGGTCTTCAAGGATTCTCATCCGCACCCCACTTTGAACCTGACCTTCTCCGGCGTGATAGAGCGCTCCTCCAACGTGGGCACCATCAAGGTGGCCCAGCGCCTGGGCAGGGAAAGGCTTTACGAGTATCTGGAGCGGTTCGGGTACGGAAAAACCACCGGACTCGGCTTTCCGGGCGAGTCGCCGGGAATCTTGCCCAAAACGAACAAGTGGTGGACCACGTCGATGGGGTCCATTCCCATCGGACACGGCGTGGCGACTACGACCATGCAGATTATCGATGTGTTCGCGGCCATAGCCAACCGGGGCGAGCTGGTCGCGCCGAAGCTGGTAAAAGGCTTTGTCTCGAACGGGAAAATCGACCAACCCCCCCCGTCCAGCACCCGCAGGGTGATCAATGAGCAGACCGCCCGGACGGTCACCCAGATGCTGCTGGAGGTGACGGAGGGAAAGGAAGGCACCGGGGCCCTCGCGCGGGTTCCGGGCGTCCAGGTCGCCGGCAAGACCGGCACGGCACAAAAGCCGCTGCCCAAGGGAAAAGGCTATGAGGGATACGTGTCTTCGTTTATAGGGTTTGCCCCGGCGGGCGCCCCCCGCCTCGTTGCCGGCGTCGTCCTCGACGACCCCAAGCCAATCTGGGGCGGCGTGACCGCCGCCGTTACTTTTCAGCAATTGATGGAATTCAGCCTGCGGCACCTTGGGATCGGCCCGGGGCCGGTCCTTCCCTAGCGGGAAGGAACACCCCTCCCGGCCCCGGCCCGTTCCGAGGGCGCCGCAGGACATATGGAATGCTTAACGGCGGTGAAGCTGAAAGAAATCGCCGCGATGCTGCCCGCCGAGGCAGCCGTTGAAGGCGATGCGGAAATCAACGATCTCGTTTACGACTCCCGAAAAGCGGCCCCCGGAGCCCTTTTCTTCTGTCTGAGGGGCCACAGCCGGGACGGCCACGAATTCATCGAGGCCGTCTCAGCGGCGGGGGTCGCCGCGCTGGTGTGTGAGCGGCCCCCGGGAGTCGACCTTCCGCACATCCTGGTTCCCGACTCCAGGGCCGCGATGAATACCGTGGCCGCCCCCTTCTACGGGCACCCGGCGGCCGCTATGAAGACGGCCGGGATCACCGGCACCAACGGAAAGACCACGGTGGCGTTCATGCTCGAGTCGATATTCGCGGCCGCGGGCGAGAAGTCCGGACTGGTCGGGACGGTAGCGACCAGACCCGTATCGCCCGCCAGAGCCGCCCACGGTAGGACCACCCCCGAGTCGGCCGATTTCCAGGCCATCTTGAGGGACATGGCCGACCACGCGGTTACCGCCTGCGCCGCCGAGGTCACCTCGATCGGCCTGGCCTGTGGAAGGGTTGCGGGGACGAAGTTTGATGTAGCGGTCTTTACCAACCTCAGCGCCGACCATCTCGATTTTCACGGCGATATGGAGAGCTACTACCGGGCCAAGGCGTCGCTGTTCACTAGCGAATCTGCGAAGCGGGCGGTCGTCAACATTTCCGACCCCTACGGCCGCAGGCTTGCCGGGGAGAGGCAACTGCCCGCCGTTACCTTCGGTGCGGAGGGCGAAGCCGACTTCTATGCAGCCGGGCAAAGCGGCGAGGCGTTTACTGCTCACGGCCCCGGGGTGGCCATCGAGATGGCCGTTGCGCTTCCGGGGCGCTTCAACATCTCAAACGCTCTGGCGGCGACCGCGGCGGCGGTCTGTCTCGGCGTGCCGGAGCAAGCCATCGCCGCAGGGGTGGCGGCCGTTGAGACGATTCCAGGCCGGATGGAGGCCGTCGAAGCCGGCCAGGATTTCCGGGTCTTCGTCGATTTCGCCCACACCCCGGCCGCGCTTGCCAACGTGCTCGAGGCGGCCGGTGAACTTGGGGGCGGACGGGTGATTGCCGTCTTCGGCTGCGGCGGTAACCGGGATGTGGACAAGAGACCCGCCATGGGCGGCATCGCAGCCGGGAAGGCCGACATCGCGATCGCCACTTCGGACAATCCCCGCTCGGAGGATCCGCTGGCGATCCTCAAGCAGGTCGAGCAAGGCATGGCGTCGGTGAGGCCGGCCGGCTCGTACCGGATCGTCCCCGACCGCAGGGAGGCGATCGGCCTCGGCATCGCGCTGGCCCACCCCGGCGACGTGGTCGTAATTGCCGGAAAAGGCCATGAGACCTACCAGGAAACCAACGGCCGGAAAGTGCCATTCGACGACCGGAAGGTGGCCGCGGAAGTGCTGGCGGGACTGCGATGAGGATTCGCCTCGACGAGCTCGCTGCCGCGGCCCGAGGGCGCCTGGCCGGCCCGGCCCGCGCGGGGGCGCTGGTCACCGGCGCTCAGATCGACTCACGCCGGATCCGCCCCGGAGAGGCGTTCTTCGCTTTGCCCGGGGAGTTTCGGGACGGGCACGATTTTGTTGGGGAGGCCTTCGAGGGCGGGGCCGGGGCGGCCGTGGTGGCCCGGGAACCGGACGAGCCGTCCGGGCCCCTGGTGGTGACTTCCGATGTCGCCGCGAGCCTGGCCTCTGTGGCGGCATGGGTCAGGGACACTCTGGACCCGATCGTCGCGGGGATCACCGGCTCGAACGGCAAGACCACCGTCAAGGACCTGTTGTCGTCCATCGCCGGGCAGCGCTTTGGGGTGGTCGCCGCAGAGAAGTCTTTCAACAACGATCTCGGAGTGCCGCTGACGTTGTTGCGCGCCGGGCATGAGACGGACCTGGTTATCTGTGAGATGGGGACGAGGGGCCCCGGTCACATCGCCAGGCTTTGCGAGTGCGCCCGCCCGCAGATGGGCATCGTGACCAACGTCGGGGTGACCCACTACGAAATGTTCGGGTCGGTCGAGGGGATCGCCGAAGCCAAGAGCGAGCTGATCCGGGCGCTTCCATACGGGGGTACCGCCGTGCTAAACGCCGACGACGGCAGGGTGCTGGCGATGGCCTCGCTGACCGATGCCAACATCCTGACCTTCGGCACGGGCGCCGATGCCGAGGTCAAGGCCACCGGCATAAAGATCGATCCACGGGGGAGGCCCTCTTTCGACCTGGGCTACGGAAGCCGGAAGAAAGTACCCGTGCACATGCCGCTGGCGGGGGTCCATCAGGTCCCCAACGCCCTTGCCGCGTCCGCCGCGGCCATCGCTTTGGGCATGAGCCTTCCGGAGTGCCGTAGCGGGCTGGAGGCGGCAAGACCCGCCTCGTGGCGGATGGAGGTAACCGAGGATTCCGGGATCATCTTTGTCAACGACGCCTACAACGCGAGCCCATCGTCGATGTCGTCGGCTCTCAACACGTGTTCGGCGATGGTTCCTTCCGGCGGCCGGCTGCTGGCGGTGCTGGGATGCATGGCGGAACTGGGAGACATTAGCGTCACCGAGCACCGGCGGGTCGGTTCGCTTGCCGCCGCGGTTTGCTCGGTGTTGATCACGTGCGGCGGTGAGGCGGGGGCGCTTGCCGACGGGGCCGAGGCGGCCGGAATGAAAGACGTGCGCCGAGCGGCGTCCGCCGGAGGAGCGCTGGGAATGCTGGGGCCGCTGAAGGCGGGCGACGTTCTGCTGGTTAAGGGCTCCAGGGCGGCCGGGCTGGAGGATTTCGTCGACCACGCCCGGGCGAGACCGGGGATCTCCGCTTGATCAGCATCCTGCTCGCGTCGAGCGTCTCGCTGCTGATCGTGCTGGTCGGAACTCCGATCGCGATCAAGTTTCTCCGCCAGAGAAAGTTCGGGCAGTACATTCGCGAAGACGGGCCGGAATCGCATTTCCCCAAAGAGGGCACTCCCACCATGGGCGGTCTGGTGATCATCGGTGGGTCGATACTGGGTTACCTGGCCGGGCATCTGCGCAGCGGGAGGGGCGCCATCTTTTCGGCCAGCGGCCTGCTGGCCATGGGCACCATCGTGGCCATGGGCGCTCTCGGCTTCATCGACGATTACCTGAAGGTGACCAAGAGAAGGTCGCTTGGGCTGAGCAAGTCGGCAAAGCTGGCCGGCCAGCTCGTGATCGCACTGGCGTTTGCCGCCGTGGCCGGCGAAACCCAGGCAAGCTCCGACGTTTCTTTCATCAGGCCGCTCGGGCCGGTCAGCCTCGACCTGGGCATTTTGTTCATGGCCTGGGTCTTCATCATCATCTCGGCCGCTACCAACGGGGTCAACCTGGCCGACGGCCTGGACGGGCTGGCCTGCGGGTCGGGGACTCTGGTGATGGGCGCTTACGTAATGATCACTTTCTGGCAGGTCCGCCACAGTTGCGATCTCACCTCGACGGGCGGCTGCTACGACGCGCCTCACTCGCTCGACCTGGCGATGGTCTCGGCCAGCATGATGGGGGCCGCCGCCGGCTTTCTGTGGTGGAACGCCGCTCCCGCCAAGATCTTTATGGGCGATACCGGTTCGTTCGCACTGGGGGGCGCGATGGGCGCCATGGCGATCCTTACCAATACCCAGCTTCTGCTGATCGTTCTCGGCGGCCTCTACGTCGTGGAGGTTACATCGGTGCTGGTGCAGGTGGCGGCCTTCCGGTTGTTCAATCGAAGACTCTTTTTGATGGCCCCGATCCATCACCACTTCGAGCTGATCGGTTGGCCTGAGTTCACCGTGATCGTTAGATTCTGGATCCTCGCGGGGCTTTCGGTAGTCTTCGGCCTCGGCCTTTTTTACGCTGAGTTCCTGACCCACGGGGGGGCCGGATGAACGCGGGCCCGGTCCTGGTGATCGGCCTCGGCAGAACGGGAGTGGCAGTCTGCGAAGCTCTGCTTCCGGCCCCCGGGATCACCGTCTACGAGCAGGAGCGGAGTCCCGCCACCCAGCAGGCGGCGGAAGCCCTCTCCGCCGAGGGAGTCAAGGTTGTTTTCGGAGAGCCCTCGCTCGACCTGCTCGACGGCATCGAGCTGGTAGTCCCCAGCCCCGGCGTGCCGCCGGCGCATCCCTTGATTGTTGGGGCCCTTACTCGAGGTATCCCGGTTCGCAGCGAGGTTGAGCTCGGATTTCAGATGACCACGGCCCCGGTCACGGCGGTGACCGGAACCAACGGCAAAACGACCGTCACCACTCTTATCGCCCGGATCCTCGAGGAAGGAGGCCTCGATGCGGTTGCCTCGGGCAACATCGGATTCCCTTTCATTACGGCCGCGAAACAGGCCGGCGCGAACCGGGAACTGGTCTGCGAGGTTTCCAGCTTTCAGCTCGAGTACACAGATAAGTTCCGTCCGGCGGTGGCTCTGGTGACCAATGTAGCCCCGGACCATCTCGACTGGCACGAAAGCTATCGAGCTTACCTGGCGGCCAAGGCCAAGATCACCGCCAACCAGACCGCCGACGATCTCCTTATCGTCGCCGCCGGCGACGAGGGAGGAAGCAATATTGCAGAGTCCTCGAAGGCACGAATTGCGCTTTTTGGCCTTCGCCCGCCGGATGAGCTGAGAGAGAGCGCGGCGGCGGGCATGCTCGCCGAGACGGTAGCGGGAATCGACGGAGACGCCGTCATCGTTGAGCAGGACGGAGAACGCAGCGAGCTGATGAGCGTTGCGGATATCCGCGTAACCGGCGCCCATAACTTGGAAAATGTGATGGCGGCCTGTTTGGCGGGCCGGGAAAGGGGGGTGGCCCCCGACGCCATAGCCGAAGCGGTAAGCAGCTTTGAGGGCCTGCCCCACCGCGGCCGGCTCGTTGCAGAGATAAAAGGAGTGCACTATATCGACGATTCGAAAGCCACCAACCCGGCTGCCGCGATCGCAGCCTGCCGGGGCCTTGAGCGGGTGATCCTTATAGCGGGGGGACGGGCCAAGGGCCTGGACCTCACCGCGCTCAATGAGACCCGGCCGTCGCTGAAGGCGGTTGTGGTGATGGGTGAGTCCGCCCGGCAAATGGCGCGGGTGTTCGACGGGGTTCGCTGCTACAGCGCTGATTGGGTGGAGGACGCCGTGGACGTTGCGGCGGGGCTGGCCCGGGAGGGGGACACCGTCCTGCTTTCCCCGGGATGCTCGAGTCTCGATCAGTACCAGTCTTATGCCGAGCGGGGTGACCGCTTTGCGGCCAGGGTGAAACAGCTTGAGCACTAGAGCCGTAGCGGCCGCCGCGCCGCGCCGCGCCTCGCCGCAGCCCTTGATCTGGTTTGCCACAGGATGCCTGTTGCTTATCGGGTTGGTAATGATCCTGTCGGCTTCTTCGGTCGAGGCCTACAAGCAGTACGGCTCGTCGTTCCTCTTCTTTAAAAAACAGTCGATCGGGGCCGTTGCGGGCCTCGCCGGCATGTTCCTCGCCTCCCGTATCAACTACCGGATCCTGCGGGCAGCCGCCAGGCCGATGTTTGTCGTCTGCATCCTGCTGTTGATCGCGGTTCTCATTCCCGGCGTCGGGGTCCGGCGTGGGGGCTCCAGCCGCTGGATCGACCTCGGCCCGGTTGCGTTCCAGCCGTCCGAATTCGCCAAGCTTGCCGTGATTGTCTTCGCGGCGATGATCCTGGAGAACCGGAAGGACAGGATGCGCGACTTCAAGTCCATGGCGATCCCCGTCCTGCCGGCAACCGGGATAATCGCGGTCCTGGTGATGGCCCAGCCCGATCTCGGAACGACCATCATCTGCGCCGGGTGCGTGTTTACCGTCATCTTCCTGGCCGGTGCGAGAGTTGGGCATATCGGGGCCCTGGCCGCGGCAGGCTTTACGGGTGTGTTCGCCCTTGCCCTGACCGAGGGCTATCGCCGGGCCAGGCTGTTCTCCTTCTTAAATCCCTGGGCCGATCCGCTCAACACGGGGTATCACATCATCCAGGGGCAGATCGCACTGGGAAGCGGAGGCTGGTTCGGCGTGGGTCTGGGAGCGAGCAGGCAGAAATGGTCCTACGTTCCCAATGCCCACACCGACTTCCTCTTCGCCATCCTCGGCGAGGAGCTGGGACTGGCCGGCACGCTGGCGGTGCTGGTGCTTTTCGGGCTTTTGCTCTTTCTCACCGCCGGCGTTGCACGCAATGCACCGGATCGCTTCGGCACGTTGCTGGCGGGTGGCGTCACCGGATGGATCGGGCTTCAAACCCTGATCAACATGGGCGCCGTCTCGGGGCTTCTGCCGATAACCGGAGTCCCGCTGCCGCTCATGTCTTTCGGCGGCTCATCGCTCGTTTTCACCATGACTGCGCTCGGGTTGGTCCTGTCGGTCGCTGCGCGCAGCCGGTGACCACAAAGAAAGTTCTCATTGCGGGGGGAGGGACCACCGGACATGTGTCGCCGGCCATTGCCGCCGCCGAGGCGCTTCGCAAGCGCGGCGCCGACATCCTCTATATAGGGACGCCCGCGGGCCCCGAGTGCCGCCTCGTTCCGGCGGCCGGGTTTGCTTTCGAGGCGGTGAAGATCACGGGGCGGGGAAACAGGATCTTGAGCTTTGCCAACGTGCGGGCGGCGGCCCACCTGGCCGGGGCACTGCGCCGCTGCCTTGCGATCGTAAGGCGCTACCAGCCCTCGGTGGTTCTGGGAACCGGCGGGTACGTGAGCCTGCCTCCGGTTCTCGCCGCAAAGATGCGCGGTGTTCCCATCGTGCTGCACGAACAGAACTCGGTGCCGGGGCTGGCCAACCGGCTGGCAGCCCGTTTCGCCCGCACGGTTGCGGTGAGCTTTCCGGGGACCGAAAGGGCCTTCGGCGAGGCCGGAAAGCTGGTGGGCAATCCGGTGGGGCCGCGGCTCGAAAGCCTCGACCGCGCCGCCGAACAGCGCCCGGCCCGGGAGCATTTCGGCCTGGACGCGGACCTGCCCACCATGTTGATCTTCGGGGGCAGCCAGGGCGCGGCAAGCATCAACCGCGCCTGCTTGGACGCCTACCACCCTTTGAGGGCTCTGAAGTTGCAGGTGCTGCACATCTGCGGGCCGGACAAGTTCGAGTCCGCCCAAATAAAGCTGAACTCGATGGTGCGCGAGGGCGATGCCATAGCCTGGAAGCTCCTCGGATACTGCGACCGGATGGATCTGGCCTACTCGGCCGCAGATCTGGCGCTGTGCAGGTCCGGGGCGTCCACGATCGCAGAGCTTGCCACCGTGGGGCTCCCGGCGGTTCTCGTGCCCTACCCCGGATCGATCGACGGGGACCAGCGGCACAACGCGGAAACCGCCGCAACCCTGGGTGGCGCCAGAATGGTTGCCGACGCACAATTGACCAGCGATGTTGTGGTTGACGCGACCCAGAGGCTCCTGTTCGACAAGAAAGCTCTGTCCCGGATGAGCAAGATGATCCGGCGGCTGGCAAGCCCCGGCGCGGCCGAAAAGCTGGCCGACCTCGTCATTGAAGCCGCAGGCTGATCTGTCCGGAATGGATCCCAGCTGGGATCCGGTCCACCTCGTTGGAATCGGCGGGGCCGGCATGAGCGCGATAGCCCGCACCCTTCAGGAGAGCGGGCGAACCGTCTCCGGAAGCGACTCCAGGGACTCGGCCGTAGTCGGGATTCTGAGATCTCTGGGGATCCGTGTGCATATCGGGCACCGCCCCGATCACGTGGAAGGTGCCCGGCTCGTCATAGCCTCCACGGCCGTTCCCGGCGACAACCCCGAGATCGAATTCGCGAAGCGGGCCGGGGTACCGGTGATGCCCAGGGGGGAGGCGCTCGCCCGTATAGTCCATGGGCGCCGGACCATCGCGGTAGGAGGCACCCACGGGAAGACGACAACCTGCGGGATGATCGCCACCGTCCTGGAGACTGCCGGCGCCGATCCGACGTATCTGGTGGGCGCCGATATTTCTCAGAGAGGCGCCGGTGCGAAACTGGGAGCAGGACCTACGGCGGTAGTTGAGGCCGATGAAGCCTACGGATCGTTTCTTCACCTGAAGCCGTCGGTGGCCGTTATCACCAACGTCGACGACGATCATCTCGATCATTACGAAACGCGGGAAGCACTGGAGGGGGCCTTCGCTTCGTTTATGCGCGCGGCGACGGAAAGGCTCATCGTCTGCAGGCACGACTCCCGGGCGATGGCTCTGGCAGAGGGCCTGAATCCGGCTACCTACGGCCTCGACGATGAGTGCGACTTCCAGGCAAGCGATCTGTTTCTGGGGGCGGGCAGGGCCACGTTCCGGCTAAACGTCTCCGGGCGTGATGCCGGCGTGATCCGGCTGCGGATCGGGGGGCGCCACAACGTCCTAAACGCCCTGGGCGCGATCTCGGCGTGCGTCACGATCGGTCTCGGGGTAAAGGAAATCGCGGTCGGTCTGGAGGCATTCAAAGGTATGAGCAGGAGGTTCGAGTATCGCGGAACCTTCCGCGGCGCCCACCTCGTTGACGACTACGCCCATCACCCCGCGGAGATAGAGGCGACCTTGTCGGCCGCGAGGACCGGTCCCTGGAAGAGGGTGCTGGCCGTCTTCCAGCCTCATCTATTCAGCCGGACCCAGTCGCTGTTCAACGAGTTTGCAACCTCACTCACTGCTGCCGATGTCGTGGTCGTAACCGATGTCTACGGAGCCCGCGAGGACCCGATCCCGGGAGTCACCGGGAAGCTGATAGTAGAGGCCCTGTGCGATGCAACCCCCGGCAAGACTGTGGGCTATATGCCCCGGCTGCACGACGCGGCGGTATTCGTGCGGCGCATCCTTCGACCCGGCGACCTGGTTTTGACATTGGGCGCCGGGGACATCACCACCCTGCCCGAGAGGCTTGCCGAACGCAACTCTCCGGGCACATTGGATGTGATTGGAACCGCCGGTTAACGAGGCTGCGGCATTCATCGCCCGCAGGGTGGAGGGCGCCATGCAGACCGGTCGCCCCGCCGGCCCCTACACGACTTACCGGCTCGGAGGACCTGCGGCCATTTCGGTAGAGCCCGCCGGCGAGGAGGATCTGGCGGTGGTGGCCGCGGCGATGCAGACATTCGGACTTGATTGCCTGATACTCGGTAAGGGAAGCAACGTCCTTATTTCCGACGAGGGCTTTCCCGGAATCGTGGTAAAGCTGGGGGCGGCGTTCGAATGGATGAACCGCGATCAAGACGAAGTCGCGGCCGGAGGGGCGGCGCCTCTGCCAAAACTGGCGAACCTCGCCGCACGAAACGCTCTAACCGGTCTCGAGTTTGCGGTGGCCATACCGGCGACGGTCGGCGGAGCGGTGCGCATGAACGCCGGGGCCCACGGGGCCAGTATGTCCGACGTGCTCACCGATGCCCGCATCTACCGGCTGAATAGGGCGGAGGCACAAACGATTACCGCCGCTGATCTAGAGATGAAATACCGCTCCACCTCTCTGGGGCCCGGCGAGATTGTTGTGTCGGCGCGGTTTCACCTGGCCCAGGCATCGCCGGAGGAGATCCGGGAACGGATGGCTCGGTACCGCCGGCACCGTACCGAGACCCAGCCTTCCGATGCTCCCAACGCCGGCTCGGTTTTTCGCAATCCCCGGGGAAAATCGGCCGGCGGGTTGATTGAATCGGCGGGCCTGAAGGGACACCGCCTTGGCGGTGCGCAGATCTCTTCAAAGCACGCCAACTTCTTTGTGGCCCATCCAGGAGCCACCGCTCAGGATGTCTACGATCTCATCCGGCTGGCGCAACAGGAGGTCCGGGACCGCTTCGGCATCGTCCTGGAGCCGGAAGTCCGAACGGCCGGAAAGTTTTCCGGAGGCCCGCTGCTCGGCTCCCACGGACCGTGAGGGCTTTCCGGGGCCTCGTTGCCATGGCGGTCGGAGCGGGGCTGTTCTGGGCCGGCACGATCGCGTGGAATTCGCAGGCGCTTCACCTCGAGAACGTACGGGTGGTCGGATCCGACCGTTCCAGGATTTCCGACGCCGAGATAATCCTTGCCGGCGGGCTGATCAAAGGACGTCATCTTCTCAAGATCTCAACCGGCAAGGCAGAGCAGCGCATCGAAAAGATTCCCTGGGTTGCACGTGCGAGCATCCGCAGGGTGCTGCCTTCCACCGTCGAGGTGTCGATTACCAACCGCGTGCCTGCCCTTGTGCTCGTGTTTGCCGGGCAATCGTTTCTGGCTGATGCTGGAGGGGCGGTTATTGCGCCGGGGGAGGCCAGGCTCCCGCGCATCACGGACCTGCCGGGCGCCACTCCCGCTCCGGGGACCCGGATAACCGACCCTGCTTTCGGTCATTGCCGCCGGATCCTTGATGCTCTTCAGGCGCCGGTGAAAAGCCGGCTTACCTCAGTGCGGGCGCCGTCGATCGACCGCATCACCTTGGTTCTCGAGGACGGGACCGAGATCCTCTACGGCGCGGCGGAGAAGCTGGACGATAAGAATTTTGCAATAAGGACCTTGCTCGGCAAACACCACGCCGCGGGGCAGACGATCGCCGCGCTCGATGTGAGGGTGCCGACTCGGGCGGCGGTTCGCCTGCGCCAGCCATGAACGGGGTTGACGCCGTTATATATAAGGGGCTATATTCCTTTAACCATTGGTTTAGGTTGAGGGCCCATAAACCTTTGGTCGAAGGTGATGGTCACCTTAGGTGGAGGTGGAGACTTGGCAACCGCAGTGAGGAGGTCCCGAATGGGAGTTGGTCCGCAGAATTATCTGGCAGTAATCAAGGTCGTCGGTATCGGAGGCGGCGGAGTCAATGCGGTGAACCGCATGATCGACGCCGGTCTCAAGGGAGTTGAGTTCATCGCCGTCAACACCGACGCCCAGGCCCTCTTGATGTCGGACGCCGATGTGAAGCTGGACATCGGCCGCGATCTCACCCGGGGACTGGGCGCCGGCGCCGACCCTGAGGTCGGCCGCGAAGCCGCCGAGGCCCATCGCGACGAGGTCGAAGAAGTCCTCAAGGGCGCGGACATGGTTTTCGTAACGGCCGGCAAAGGCGGCGGAACCGGCACCGGCGGCGCGCCGGTAGTTGCGGAGATTGCCAAGGACCTCGGAGCGCTGACAATCGGAGTCGTGACCCGGCCGTTCGCGTTCGAAGGCCGGCGCCGCAGCGCCAACGCCGAAACCGGGATCTCACGGCTCAAGGACAAGCTCGACAGTCTCATCATCATTCCCAACGACCGGCTTCTTCAGGTTTGCGATGAGACGACCAGCGTCCTGGAGGCTTTCAGGATGGCCGATGAAGTCCTGCTTCAGGGGGTCTCGGGAATCACAGACCTGATCACGACCCCCGGCCTGATCAACCTGGATTTCGCCGACGTTAAAGCGGTGATGACCAATGCCGGCTCGTCGCTGATGGGAATTGGAAATGCCCGCGGCGAAGACCGCGCCGTGAACGCCGCGCAGAACGCCGTGTCTTCTCCTCTCCTCGAGTCCTCGATCGACGGCGCCCGTGGGGTGCTGATCAGCATTGCCGGTGGAAGCGACCTCGGACTGTTTGAAGTCCACGAGGCCGCCAACATCATCTCGAAGTCCGCCCATCCCGACGCCAACATCATCTTCGGCGCCGTGATCGACGATCAACTCGGCGACGAGGTCAGGCTGACCGTCATAGCTTCCGGTTTCGAAAGGGCCGATCTTGTTACCGCTCAGGCTCCGGCTCCGGTTAAGTACGCGCAGGCTCCGCCGGACCTTCTGACCGAGGATCAGTTCGACGTCGACGACGAGCTGGAGCGCGACACCCTGGTGCCGGGAGTTTACGATTCCGCTTCCGAGGGCGAGGCGGACGTCGAGGAAGACGACCTCGACATACCCAGCTTCCTTCGCAGGTCGTAACGTTCCCGGCGTTGCCGGTTTGGCACTGATCTGGAGAAAGCAAGGCGGGATTGAGGTGCTGGTTCCCGATGGGGAGGCCGGGATCGTCTTTACCTCCCGCAACGGCGGAGTCAGCGCCGGTGCCTACCGGTGGATGAACCTCGGGCCATTCACCGGCGATTCGGCGGAGGCGGTTTCCCGCAACCGCAGGATTATCACGGATGCTTTGAGCATCCCGCCGCAGTGGCGCTGGGTCAGGCAGGTACACGGCGCAACGGCCGCGGAGCCCGCGGGGAAACAGGTCCCCGATGCCGACGCCCTGGTCACGACCGGTTCCTCGGTGCTGGCCGTCTTTACCGCCGACTGTATGCCGATCGCGATTAAGGGACAAAGCGGCGTGGCCGCGATACATGCCGGTTGGCGCGGACTGACTTCCGGGGTAATTGAATCCGGGCTCTCAGCCCTTCGCCGGCATGATCAATCAGACTTGAGGGCGTGGATAGGACCCAGTATCGGACCCTGCCATTACGAGGTCGGACCGGAAGTGGCCGCGGCCGTGCGCACCCGTTATCCTGCGGCGCCCGGTCTCGCACCCGGGCGGCCGGGGCGGTTCACTCTTGATCTGCGCTCGGCGGCCCGTTGGGTCCTGGAGCAGGGGGGAGTCAAAACCGATGCTTCCGCCCCTCCCTGCACCTACTGCGATGAGCGGTTCTTTTCCCACCGGCGGGAAAACCCGACCGGCAGGCAGGCGGTGCTGGTCTGGAGGCCGCACCCCTCTAAAGAAAATGCACGATAAACGGGCCGGGGCGGCAATCAGGCAATAAGATCATGGAAGGCAAATTGGTTCACCGTTCGTGCCCGCACGGCGGTTTAGAGAAGGGACGCGAACCGTTAATCGGTTGGAAGGTGAGAAAGGCGGCAGCGTGGGTGTCTGGAAGAAGACCCTGGTCTACCTCGGACTCGTAGAAGAGGACGAAGAACCTGTAGATCAATACGAACCCTTTCCGGAGCAGGAGGAGGTCGAAAGCCCTCCCACCATCCGGAAGATCAGCCGGGAAGAGATGTCGTCCGTCCATCAACTGCCCACCGCGCAGCCTTTGGGCCAGGTCCATATCGTGGCGCCGCGAGCTTACGACGATGCTCAGGAGATCGGCGACAAGCTGAGGGCCGCGGTGCCGGTCATCATGAACCTCCAGGGCGTCGAAGACGACACGTTTAAGCGTCTTACCGCATTTGCATCTGGGCTGGCCTACGGATTGAATGGTGACGTTCAGCGGCTGGCGCCCAGGATGTATCTGATAACGCCGGCCAACGTCGAAGTGTCCGCTGAGGACAGGCGGCGGCTCAAGCGAGGTCTTTTCAACGAGTTCTAGGAGAACATGGCTTTCAAGCAGTTCAGGGCGTGAACCTGGCGCTCTACATTCTGTGCATTACCCTGTCGGTCTACAGCTGGATCCTGATCGCCCGGGTGATCCTGTCGTTCGTTGTGATGTTCCGGGGGGACTGGCGGCCGCCCGTTTGGTTGCGACCGCTAGTGGACCTGATCTACGGGCTGACCGAGCCCCCCTTGCAGCTCATCCGCAGGGTGGTCCCTCAGCCGATGGGTCTGCCGCTCGACCTTTCCTTTTTGGTTCTCTGGTTTATCGTGGGATATATCCTTCCGATTGTCATCGGCTGCCGAGGATAGGAGTTTCACCATGAGCATGACCCCGCGGGAGATTCACGAAAAGCATTTCCACGACGCTTTTCGCGGCTACAACCACGAGGAGGTCGACAGCTTTCTCGACGAGGTGGCCGAGGCCTTCGAGCGCCTGTATCGCGACAACCAGAATCTCCTTCGGCGGGTTGCCGAGCTGCAGGAGCAGTCCAATCGTGCCCCGGAAGAAGGCGCCGCCCCGGGCCAGCCGCGGGAGATCGAGCAGGACGACCTCGTCAACGAGAGCCTTCTCAAACGCATGCTGGTCATGGCCCAGGAAACCGCCGACAAGGCGGTTGCCGAAGCCCGCCAGAGAGCCAATACGCTGATCGAGAATGCCCAGGGGCGTGCCTCCCAGGTGGAGGAGCAGGCGAGGGAGCGCGCCGAGCGGATGATCGCAGATGCGCAGCGCAGGCTAACCGAGCTTGAGGAGTCCACAGTCGAGTCTCGCCGCCGCCTCGAGCAGGCCCAGGAGGGGCTAAAGCGCTTTGATGAAGAGTACCGAACTCAGTTCAAGGCCTTCATCGAATCCCAGTTGGCTGCGCTGGACCATCTGCCATCCTCGCCCGAGCCGGCGATCATGGAACTCCCGGACGCAGCCCCGCCGCCACCCGCCCTACCTTCGATTACCGAAGATCGCCTGCCGGAAGGCGTCGGCGGTCTTGATATCTCACTCGTCGGGGATCAGGCCGAGATTCAGCGGCCCACCGCCGGGAAAAGCGAGGAACCGGAAGAATCAGTTGGCGCCTCGGTAGCCTCGCCCCGGCAGGAGGCGCCGCACAGCACCTCGGACCGCGGCGAGCGGGGACGCGGTGAGAAGGGGGCTTCTAAAGGAGATGAAGGCGACGAAGACCGGCTCATCCGGGAGCTATTCTGGGGGGAGGAGTAAACTCCTTTAGGCGAGCCTCGCGCTCCCACGG
>JBOGWH010000254.1:0-1794 GCA_050692975.1 Actinomycetota bacterium
CCTCGATGGCGGGAGGGGGAGGTTCGGCGGCGGCCGTGGCTCTCGGAGTCGGGCGGACGGTCCGCCGCGGAGACGGAGTGGGGCTGGGCGGTGGCGGAGGCGCCGGCGGAGGCGGCGCCACTACCGTCGGACTCGGTGAGGGGGGAGGTTTGGACGATTGATACGGGGTGGGGATTGGCGGCGAAGGAGAATGCGGGGGGGTGGTCGGGCAGGGCAAAAGTGGAAGAGGAATACAGGGGGACTGGGCCCGGGCCGGATTTGCCATCAGGAGGGCCCCTCCCACAAGGCCGGCGACGATCAGTGCCCGCACCAAACGCAGCTGTGCAGAAACGAGATTGCCGGCGATGTTCAAGATGTTTTCCGCATTGAAAAGGCCTTCTTGATGCGGTCCCGCAGGGCCCAGCGAGCCACCGAGAAAACCGCTTCTTTAACTATGGCAGAAGACATCTTCGATCTGCCGGAGGCCCGCTCCCGGAAGGTGATCGGCACCTCGACGATCCCGTAGCCGAGGCGATGGGCCCGGTAGGCCATCTCAATCTGGAAGGAGTAGCCCTCCGACTCGACGGTTTCCAGCCCGATGTCGCGCAGGACCTGCGCCGGGTAGCAACGGAACCCGCTGGTCGAGTCGTTGACCGGCAAACCCAGCAGGACCCTGGCGTACACATTGGCGGCGCGCGAGAGCAGGTGGCGCCACGCCGACCAACCGGTGACCTTTCCCCCGGCCGTGTAGCGTGAACCCACGGCGACTCTTTCCGGCCGAGAAGCCTCGATCAGCCGCTGCAGGTCCCGGGGATCGTGGGAAAGGTCGGCGTCCATCTCGATGAAGCGTCCGAACTGCCTCTGCATCCCCCACTGGAAACCGGCGATGTAGGCGCTTCCGAGACCCTGCTTGGAGTCGCGCTGCATAACCTGCACCCGGGGATTGCGGATCGAGAACGATTGCGCCAGTTCGGCCGTACCGTCGGGTGATGCATCGTCGACGACCAGCACACTTACCGACGACGCCGACGAGCAAACCGCATCGAGCACCTGCTGGATGCTGTCGGCTTCGTTGTAGGTGGGAATGACCACAAGGGCCCGGTCTTCGTTGTCACCCGGTGCGGCGGCCTCCTCCGAACGCCGCCTGGCAAGTGCATTGCCCGCTTGGCCGGCGGCCAGGACGGCCAGCGCGGCGAGCCCGGCCACCGGCACCCAGTCGCCGAAGATCCCGTAAAAGGTCCGGTGGCGCGCAAAACGTATCGTCGGGGACATGACCGCCGGTTCGAAAAGACGGGTCTTCTCGACGATCCGGCCGTCGGGCGCGACCACGGCAGAGATCCCGCTGAGGGCGGCATGAGCAATCCACGTTCGGTGCTCGGCGGCACGGACCTGGCTGAAAGCCACGTGCTGGGGGCTGGCCGCGGTCCTCGCGTATGAGGAATTGTTGGTGGAGACGACCAGGAACCCGGCCCCCTCGTTGACCATGGTGCGAACCAGGTCGGGATAGGTCGACTCGTAGCAGATCAGCGATCCGAACCTCCCCTCCCCTAGCCGGAAGGTGGTGGCCTCATCCCCCGCCGCCATGTCCCGCGGCACCCGATCGAGTTCCTGGATCAACGGTTCGAGCAATCGGCGGAAATAGACCCTCTCACCGAAGGGAACCGGTCGCTGCTTTACATAGATATCGGAAAGGGACCCGTCCGGTCGTAAGTACAGGTTCGCATTCTGTATATCTCCTAGGTGTGGGTTGGGAGATTCGATAATCTCTCCGACCAAAAACGGGGCGGATGTTTCGGAGATGACACGGCGCAGGGG
>JBOGWH010000255.1:0-2575 GCA_050692975.1 Actinomycetota bacterium
GCGGGACCCACCTGCCGGACATCACCCTGGTGGCGCCCTGGGCCCCAGAGGCCGGTGAGATAGCCGGTTACGTCGCCGCCCGGGCCCATCACTCCGATGTGGGCGGGAGCCGCCCCGGGTCCATGCCGAGCGGTTCGACGGAGATCTTCCAGGAGGGGCTGATCATCCCGCCGGTAAAACTGGCGGAGGCGGGCGTGGTCCAGGACGCGGTGCTCGACCTCATCCTGGCAAACGTGCGGACCCCGGCCGTCCGGCGGGGCGATATCTGGGCCCAGGTCGCCTCGATTGCACTCGGCCTGCAGCGGCTTTCCGAACTTGCCGCAGACTACGGGACGCAGGCGGTTATGGAGGGGTTCCGGGAGACGATCGCCTACGGCCGCCGCCGCAGCCTCGCCGCTATAGCGGCCCTTCCCGACGGGACGCACCGGGCAGAGCGGCTGATAGAAGGCGACGGGGTTTCGGATGCGGACGTCCCGGTCAGGGTGAAGGTTGAGATCGCTGGGGACGAGATAACGATCGATTTTGCCGGGACCTCCCCGGCGGTGCCGGGCAACCTGAACTGCCCGATGTCGGTCACGGCGTCGGCCTGCTACTTCGCGTTGAAGGTTGCTCTCGGCGCCGATGTGCCGGCAAACGCCGGGACATATTCCACCGTGACCATCACCGCCCCGGAGGCCTGCCTGGTAAACGCCCGGCCGCCCTCGGCGGTGGTCGGCGGGAACGTGGAGACCAGTCAGGCGATCGCCGACGCGGTCCTGTCGGCGCTTTCCGGCGCAACCCCGGTCCCCGCGCAGGGCCAGGGCACCATGAACAACGTCGTCATCGGGACGCCCCGATGGACCTACTACGAGACGATCGGCGGCGGGCAGGGGGCGTCGTCTTCCGGTGCGGGTCCGTCGGGGGTCCACGCCGGTATGAGCAATACGCTGAACACCCCCATCGAGGCTCTGGAGCTGGAATACCCCATGCGCATCGAGCGCCAGCAATTGCTCTACGGCTCCGGAGGTAACGGCCGCCACCGGGGCGGCGACGGAATCGAGAGGGCCGTGACGGTGCTGGAGCCGGCGACCCTTTCGCTTCTCACCGACCGGCGCAGGCGCGGCCCGGAGGGCTCCCTGGGAGGCTCCGGGGGACGCCCGGGCAGGAACCTTCTGAACGGAAAGGATCTGAAGGCAAAAGCCGACGTGAACCTGGACGCGGGCGACACCCTCACGGTCGAAACTCCCGGAGGAGGGGGGTGGGGCCCGGTGCAGGACCCGACCCTCCCCGGAGCGGAAGGGCGCCTCTAGTAAAGTGGAGTTGTGGGTGATTCCGAGCTTCGTGTGCGAGCGGGGGGCCGGCCGGACCTGGCCGACCTCCAGCCCTACCGCGCCCCTCAGCTGGACGCGGCGGTAAAGCTCAACACCAACGAGAGCCCTTACCCTCCCCACCCGGCGTTCGTCGAGGATCTTCAAAAGCGAATCTCCGTCCTCCAGCTCAACCGCTACCCGCTGCGGGACTTTCCCGAAGTAAAGGAAGCGGTCGCCCGGTACGCCGGTACGCTGACCGACCGGATCTGGCTGGCCAACGGCTCCAATGAGCTGCTGCTCCAGCTGCTTCTCGCTTTCGGGGGCGTGGAGCGCAAGGCGATGGTCTTCGAGCCGACCTTTCCCATGTACGGCCACATCACCAGGGTCAGCGGGACCCGGCTGCTTCGCGCCCGACGCAACGCCGATTTCACCCTGGAGCGGCAATTCTGTCTTCAGTCGATCGATGTGCAGGCGCCCGAGGTCATCATCCTATGCTCGCCCAACAACCCGACCGGCAACTCCCACAGCCCCGAGGAGATCGCCGATTTCTGCCGGGCGGCTCCCGGCATCGTGATACTCGATGAGGCTTACGCCGAGTTTGCAGGCGGGGGCAATGCCGCCCTTGTGGAGGAGTTCGAAAACCTCGCCGTGGTCCGCAGCTTTTCCAAGGCATGGAGGCTGGCCGGTGCACGGATCGGTTACCTGATCGCGTCGCCGTGGATCATCGATGAGATCTTGAAGGTGCGCCTCCCGTACCACTTCTCGTCGCTGTCCCAGGCCGCAGCGCTTGCCGCGGTTGCGCACCGGGAGGAACTGATGGCGACGATCGAAACCATCGTCCACGAGCGCGGCCGGGTCTTCCGGGAGCTTGCGACCACCGGCGGGATCATGCCGTTTCCCTCCGACGCCAATTTCGTGCTGTTTCGGACGCTCAACCGACCCGCCGGGGAGGTATGGCAGGGTCTGCTCGACCGCGGGGTGCTGGTGCGGGACTTTT
This sequence comes from Actinomycetota bacterium, assembly GCA_050692975.1. Classification (GTDB taxonomy): domain Bacteria; phylum Actinomycetota; class CADDZG01; order JAHWKV01; family JAHWKV01; genus JBOGWH01. Next base: position 2,287 of record JBOGWH010000255.1, read on the forward strand.
CCGACCTGCCCGGATGTGAGGACTGCCTGCGGGTCTCCATCGGCACGGCCGAGCAAAACGAAAAGTTTCTGGAGGCTCTTGCAAAGGCCCTGGCGGCGCCCGGGCCCGCGGCGGAGCCGGCTGCAGCCGGCGAGCCGGCCACATCGGCCCCCGACTAGGCCCCAACCGGTGAGCGAGACGCGCAGCGCCGAGGTGGTGCGACAGACCAACGAAACCAAGATTCGATTGAAGGTCGACCTCGACGGAAGCGGCGTCACGAATATCTCCACCGGCGTGGGCTTCTTCGATC
>JBOGWH010000256.1:0-9106 GCA_050692975.1 Actinomycetota bacterium
GGTATGGCGCGGCCGTGATCATGAGGTTGCCTTCGGGGTTCAAGCGATACTCCGTCGCAGAAATCTCATACACACCATTTGCGTCCAAGAAAGGTCACCCTCCCCCCTGCGGCCCCCGGTTGACATAAGGCCCCCCTGGGATCCAAGCCGGTGCGACTGATAGTGCGCCGGGTTCCACCCACCCCCGGCAATCAGCTGGCCCTTTTCAGCCAGTTGACCTATCACGCCTTCATCACCTACCGCACCGGCGAGATGCTGCAGCTTGAAGCATCGCACCGGGCCTACGCCGAGATTGAAAACACCATCCGCGATTTAGAGTTCGGTATGGGACTCAACCACTTCCTCTCGGGGCGCTTCGGCACCAACGCCGCTTGGTTGACTCTCAGCGTGATCGCCCACAACCTGGCGCGCTGGACGTCGCGGATCGGGGTGGTCAAACGCTGGTCATTGACCAAGAAGACCAGACGGCGCTTTTGTCGGTTCCCGGACGAATTACCAGCTCTGCTCGCAAGAGGCTGCTGCATCTGCCGATGGCACTGGCCGTGAGCCGAGCAGTTCCAACTTGCTCTGTCAATCCTGCGAGCCATCTCACGTCCGCTCGTGACTTAGAAACACACGACGATTTCGAACCGGCAACAAAGTTACCTAAAAGACTCTCTTCAACCAGCTCACTCTCTTCAACCAGCTCACTCTCTTCAACCAGCCCACCGGCGACTTTTCTCTCATCATCGGCATCGATCAAGCCCTGAGAATCCTTTAGATCGCTCGTTGAAGCCGGGAAGCGCTCCAAACATTATCGAACCATCACCTTCCGTCATTGTTTAGGGGTGAATCGGTGGATTCGGGCTTAGTTTTCGGCCCTGTATCCAGCCTCCTTGCCTACAAGCTCTGACGAAAGCCCCCTACTGCAGCTCGCTCCGATAGGCGGCGGTCCGGGCCGGGACCCGGTCGGGCGGGGCGGCAACCGGCGCCGGCGAGGGCTCGGGCGCCGACGGAGGAGCCTGCTGGGGAGCCGGCGATGGCTCCGGTGCCGGAGCCGGCGCCGGAGGAGGCGGAGGAGCCTCAGCCACCACCACTTCAACCGGGTCCAGGCGCAGGGCAACCGGGGCTTTCATGAAAACCTGGGTGACGTAAAGCAGCCCCTCCTTGCCCTGTACCGCTGCGAGCCCGACGAAATTGAAATCCGTTCTCATGACGTTGGCCGCATGCGGAGGAGATGCCATAAATGCCCGGTGCGCCTCCTCACAGGTGAAGCCGGCGCCCACGTTCTCCCCCATCACTTCGGCGTCCTGGGGAGCGCCGCTGCGCAGTTGACTGTGGTAAATCCTGTCCTCGGCGGCCATCGTTGAGGAATGAGCGTCCGCTTTCTGTGAAAGGTCCCCCCGTGCCGTGATCGCGGACAGACCCGCCGCCGTGCGGTCGGTGTTGATCAGCGAGAGCACGCACTGCTCAACCTCCGACAGGTTCGCGGGAGGAACGGCCGCCTGCTGGGGGTCCGCCGAGGGCTGTGCGGGCGGGGCTTCTGCATCGGCGGCGGCCCTGGCCGCAGGGTCGTCGGCCTCCGCGCGCTCGACCGCCCCGCCGGCCATCCCGGAAAACGCCAGAAAGGCGAGGCTGGCAAAATATGCCAGGGCCGCCGGGGGCGCCAGCCGGGAGCTCATAGGGGCCGTTTTTGAGCGGCTTTGGGCAAGTCTTTGATCTGGCAAGCGATTCCCTCCTGGCGTTTGATGCTCTAACCACGCAGCCTAGGCGAGCGGCGGCTGCAAAACACCGGTCAAAGTGACCTATTTTTTTAATCCTACTTTCTTGCCGGTTGCATACAAAATTCGTCGCGGAAAGTTCACAGGGCAGCGGCCCGCCCTCAGCCGGCCAGAGCCCTGCTTACCAGGTTCTGCTGCTCCCTCTCGTGTGCCGATGCGGCCCCCGCCGCCGGGCTGGCGCTCTCTTTGCGGGTGACTCCGGTGAGCCTGAAGCCCAGCTGCTCGAGGCAGTGGTGTGACATGAACCGCCACGCCCCCATGTTTTCCGGCTCCTCCTGCACCCAGAACACTTCGGCGTCTCCGAAATGCGCCAGTTCCTCGGCAAGCTCGGCCGCCGGGAACGGGTAAAGCTGCTCCACTCGAAGGATGGCGGTGTCGTGACGCCCCATCCTCTCGCGGGCGGCATGCAGGTCGTAGTAGACCTTGCCCGAGCAAAGAAGAACCCGCCGGGCCTCCGCCGGCGCCGGTCCCAATCGGTCCCGCAGCACCGCCCGGAAGCGGCCCTCGGTGAAATCGGCCGCCTCGCTTCGGGCGGCTGGAAGGCGCAGAAGCGACTTTGGCGTAAGAACGATCAGGGGGCGGCGAACGCCGCTGATGGCCTGCCTGCGCAGCAGATGGAAATACTGGGCCGGGGTTGACGGGACGACCACCTGGATATTCCCCTGGGCCCCCAGCTGCAGATAGCGCTCGAGCCGCGAACTGGAGTGCTCCGGGCCCTGGCCTTCATATCCGTGAGGCAGAAGCATGACCAGACCGCTGGGCTGGCCCCACTTGTCCTCCCCCGCCGCCACAAAGTTGTCGATAATCACCTGGGCCCCGTTGGCGAAATCTCCGAACTGCGCCTCCCAGACGACGAGCTTCTCGGGAGCGGCGACAGAGTAGCCGTACTCGAACCCCAGCGCGGCGAACTCGGACAGAGTGCTGTCGTAGATGCCAAAGCTCGTCCCTTCCGGCGCGAGATTGGAGAAGGGGAAGTACTCCTCACCGGTCTGCTGGTCCACCCACACGGCATGGCGCTGGCTGAACGTTCCACGCCGGGTGTCCTCGCCGGCCACCCGCAGCGACTTGCCTTCCAGCAAAAGCGACCCGAATGCCAGGGACTCCCCCAGAGCCCATTCGAATGAGTCGCGCTGCAGGGCGGTCGCCCGGGCCTCCAGCCACTTGTTGAGCTTTGAATGAAGGTGGAGGCCCGGCGGCACCTGCGCCAGAGACTCCAGGATCTTTTCCATCATCGGCAGAGCGATGCCGGTATCGATCGTCGGCAGCACCCCGATGGGACGAAGGTACTTGCCCTTCTTGCCGGGATCGGTCGCGTCGCCGGTTGAGTCAAAGGCGTCCTGAAGATGGCGCGAGAAACTCTCCAGGGCCTTCTCGGCCCTCTCCACCGAGATATCGCCCCGGTGCAGCAATGCTTCGGTGTAACGCTTGCGCACGGAGCGTTGCGCGGAGATCTTCCGGTACATCATCGGCTGGGTGAACGCCGGGTCGTCGGCCTCGTTGTGGCCCCACCGGCGGTAGCACCACATGTCGATGACCACGTCCTTTTGGAACCGCCGCCGGAACGCAAACGCAAGCCGGGCTACCCTCACACAGGCCTCGGGGTCGTCGCCGTTGACGTGAAAGATTGGCGCCTGGATGGCCTTGGCCACATCCGTGGCATAGATGCTGGAACGAGCCCGGCCCGGCGCCGTGGTAAAGCCGAGCTGGTTGTTGACAATTATGTGGATGGTGCCGCCGGTGCGGTAGCCGCGGATCTGGGAAAAATTGAGAGTCTCGGCCACGACGCCCTGCCCGGCAAACGCCCCGTCGCCGTGAATTAACAGCGGGAGAATCCGGTGCCTGCCGTCCTCGCCGGCGGCATCCTGCCCGGCCCGGGCAACTCCCTCCACGACGGGATCGACCGACTCGAGGTGGCTGGGATTGGAGACCAGCGTGATCGCGCACCCCCGGCCCTCGCGATCGCGGTAGGACCCCTCGGCCCCCACGTGGTACTTCACGTCTCCCGAGCCGTGTACGGTCTGGGGGTCGATGTCGCCCTCAAACTCCTTGAAGATCTGCCGGTGGCTCTTGCCCACCACGTTGGCCAGGACGTTCAGCCGGCCCCGGTGAGCCATGCCCAGCACCACCTCTTCGACCGAGGCGGCAATGGCCATCTCAAGGATGCCGTCGAGCATGGGGATCATGGCCTCCGCGCCTTCCAGACTGAACCGCTTGTGACCGACGTACTTGCGGTGGAGAAATGCCTCGAAGGCCTCCGCTTCATTGAGCCTCTCCAGGATCCGCAACTGATCCTCGGTGGAGAGATCGGTGGAAACACCCTCGACCCGTTCGCGGATCCAGCGCTTTTCGTCCGGTTCGGAGATATGCATGTACTCCACTCCCACCGTCCGGCAGTAGGCATCCCTCAGGATGGCCAGGATCTCCCCCAAGGGCAGCCGCGACTTGCCGGCCAGGCCCCCGGTGACGAACTGCCGGTCGAGGTCCCAGATGGTGAACCCGTAATTCGCAGGGTCGAGCTCGGGGTGCATCCGCACCGGCTTGACCTCCAGAGGATCCAGAGTCGCAATCAGGTGCCCGCGGACACGGTACTGGTTGATCAGCTGAAAGATCCGGGCCTGTTTTTCCTCGGCCTCAACGCTGTCCTTTGCCGGGTGCACGTCCACCCTCCATTGCACCGGGACGTAGGGAACTCCCGCGCTGTTAAAGATGTGCTCATAGAACATCTCGCCGCCGAGCAACAGGCTGTTGACCCGCTGAAGCAGCTCGTCGGCCGACGCCTCGTCGACGACCGCAGGATCGAACGTACAGGTTAGGCCGACCACCTTGCCCACTCCCATCTCGGCGAGAAACTCCTTGTCGGCCCCCCGGTACTCCGCCGGGTAATCGACCGAACCGATCCTCATCACCAGGAAGTGGCCGCCGCTGAGCCCGGGGAGGCTCTGGTAAGACGACCAGGCCGATGTTTCCGCAATGAGCACTCCGGCGGCAGAGGCGCCGGGCAGCTCCTCGCCGGCCCTGGCCTTTCTAACCAGGTCCTCATACCGGCGGTAGAAGTCCTGGAAGTTCAGACCGCCGGCGTCCTCGATCGCAAGAGGCACGGCGGCCTGCCCCGAGCCGGCCAGTTCCCCCAGCAGCAGCCCCAGCGTCAGCCCATCGTCGTCCCGGGCCCCCAGGCCCAGGGAAACCAAAGCGTGATTCACGGCCCAGGCGATCACCTGCGTGTAGCGAACCCTTCCTGCATGTGACCGGCCCAGGTGGTTGTTCAGGATGCGAAGGTTGACCTCGAGAAGCTTGGCCGGAATGACCCGGACCAAAGTCGCAGAGGCACTCTGGGAAGATCCCGCGACCGCGGACGGCTTGGGTCCGGCCGGTGCAGGAGCCGCAACGGGGCGGGCCGCCGGCGCCGGCTGCGATCCGTCGGGATAGTCGGCGAAGAAGTCGCGCCAGGTTTCGGAGACCGACGCCGGGTCTTCCCGGAACCTGGCGTACATCTCCTCAATCAGCCAGGCGTTGGGTCCGAACCTCTCCGACCTGTTCATCTCCTCATTTTCTCCCCGATGCGCCTCCTAAACCGGCTTTGTCATCCCGCCTCCGACAAAGCCGCCTCGAGCTTCTCGCGGCCTGCTCTGGTTATCGACTCATACAGGGCCCCGACATAAGTACCCAAAAGCACCAGGGCGGCCCCGCCGAGCATCACCCAAGTCACTTTCTCCCCGCGCAGCAGGCCCCCCAGCGGGATGGCAACGACCGGAGTCAGCGTCAGCGCGTAAGAAGTGGCGGAAGCCGTCCAGTGCCTGATGATGAACAGGAACAGCCCGAACAACCCGATCGAACCGGGAAGCGCCACGTAGGCCAGGATCGCCCAGGTCTTCAGACCGGAGGGAAACTCCCATTGCTCGCCCTGGAGCAGTGAGGCCGCAACCAGAACCACGGTCCCGGTCAGCATCGCGATCGCGTTGGTGGTGATCGGGTTGCCCCTGGGGGACATTTTGACGATCACGCCGGCCTCCGCCACGCAAAGGGCGCCGCCGAGGATCGCAGCGAGATGGCCGATCGGCGATGCGAGGGAGACCGAGCTGGAGGCAAGCAGCGAGATGCCCGCAACTGCCAGCACGCCACCCGCCAGGCCTCGCCAGCGGAACTTCTCGAGCCCGTGGCCCACCGCCAGAAAAAGCGTCAGCAAGGGGACCGAAGACATGATCACCGACGCCATTCCGCCGGTGACCTTCTGCAAGCCGAAGTACAGGGCCGCGTAGCCGAGCCCGAAATTGAGAACGCCGTAACCGAAGGTCCCCCGTAGGGCCGGTCCTTTCGGGACCGGCGCCTTCTTGACCGCCGCGAGCGCGAACAGCAGAGCCGACGCGATGGCAAAGCGGACCGCCGCCCCGAAGGATGGAGGGAGCTGATCGTTGCTGAAGCGAACCGCTATGAAGTTGCTCCCCCCGATCATCACCATCACTGCAAAGCAGGCCACCACCACCCAGCCGGCTCTACCCTGCGTTCGCAAGGAGGCCGCTTCTCTGTTGTTGCGGGACATATCTCCAATGTAGCCCCAGCGCGTACCTATCGTGCGGGAAGATAATGGGCTAAACCAACTGGAGGCCACCTTGCCGGAACTGCCGACGGGAACGGTCACTTTCCTGTTCACCGACATAGAAGCTTCGACCCGGCTTCTCCAGAAGCTGGGTGACGAGTTCCCGGCTTTGCTGGACCTTCACTGCGACCTGATGAACACGGCCATCGCCGGAAACGCAGGGACGGTGGTGGGAACCGAGGGCGATTCTTTCTTCGCGGTCTTTCGCAGCGCCGGGGCTGCGATCGCCTGCGCAGCGGGGGCCCAGCGCTCCCTGGCTTCGGCCGAATGGCCGAAGGGCTCTTCGGTGAAAGTCCGGATGGGCCTTCACACCGGCGAGGGCATCCTGGGTGGAGAAAACTACACAGGTCTTGACGTGCACCGGGCCGCCCGCATCGCCGCGGCCGGACACGGAGGCCAAGTGCTGCTGTCGGAGGCGGCGTATGTCCTCGGTGAACCCGCCCTGGGCGAGCTTTCGGTCGTGGATCTGGGCGAGCACCGGCTGAAGGACCTCGACAAGCCGGAGCACATCTACCAGCTAGTCATCTCCGGCCAGCCGGCCGAGTTCCCGCCGATCCGCTCTCTGCAATCCCGCCCCAACAACCTGCCCGTTCAGCTGACGAGCTTCATCGGAAGGCGCGGCGAGGTGGAGAAGATCGCAGGAGCCCTGGGCGAAACCCGGCTCCTCACGCTTACGGGTCCGGGCGGAACCGGAAAGACCCGCCTCAGCCTCGAGGTGGGCCGGGAGATGCTCGGCGCCTTCCGCGATGGAGTCTTTTTCGTGGAACTGGCGCCGATCACCGATTCGGCGCTGGTGCCTTCAACGGTGGCAGAGGCGCTGGGCATCAAGGAAACGGGGGGGCGTTCGTCGAAGGAGTTGCTGCGCGAACACCTGGCCGGCAAAGAGCTGCTGCTCGTCTTGGACAACTTCGAGCAGGTTATCCCCGGTGGGGTGGAGGTGGCCGACTTGCTCGAAGCGGCCCCCAACGTAAAGGCTCTGGTAACCAGCCGCGAGTCACTGCACGTAAGCGGTGAGCAGGAATATCCGGTACCGCCGCTCAAACTTCCCGACCCGCATCATCTGCCGCCGCTGGAGAAGCTGACCGAATATGAAGCGGTGGCACTGTTCATCCAGCGCGCCTCTGCGGTGAGGCCCGGCTTCGCCGTCACCAACGACAACGCCCCGGCGGTCGCCGAGATATGCGCCCGGCTGGACGGCCTTCCCCTCGCCATCGAGCTGGCGGCCGCCCGCTCTAAGATCCTCAGCCCACAGGCGATCCTGTCGCGGCTGGAAAGCCGGCTGGGCCTTCTCACCGCGGGGAGGTCCGATCTTCCGGCCCGCCAGCAGACCCTTCGCAACGCGATTGCCTGGAGCTACGACCTGCTCGAGGACGCCGAGAAACCCCTGTTCCGGCGCCTTGCTGTGTTCGTCGGCGGGTGGACTCTGGAAGCCGCGGAGATCGTCTGTTCCGGTGGCGGGGACCTCGACATGGTGGACGCACTGGGATCGCTGGTCGACAAGAGCCTGGTGCGCCAGGTGGAGACCGCCGGCGAGCCCCGTTTCATGATGCTGGAGACGATCCGGGAATATGCCATGGAAAAAGCGGGAGAGGAAGATGACCTGGCGGAAATCAGGCGCGCCCATACCGCCTGGTTTCTGGAGGCGGCCGAAAAGGCGGCTCCGCTGCTCACCTCCGACCCGATGGTGCTGGAGCAGATTGAGGCAGAGCACGACAACCTCCGCGCGGCCCTGGGTCACGCTCTGGAAACCTCCGATGCCGACACCGGGCTTCGGCTCGGAAGTGCTCTCTGGCGATTCTGGCAACTGCAAGGCCATTTCCGGGAGGGCAACAGGTGGCTCACCGCCTTACTGGCTCTTCCGGGCGCCGCCGTGCACAGTTCGGTCCGCGCCAGGGGCCTGGGCGCGCTGGGCAGCATGGAGTACTGGCAAAGTGACGTCGAATCGGCCCGTGCGAAGTACGAGGAGTCTCTGTCGATCTACCGTGAGATCGGCGACCGGGAGGGTATCGCGGAGCAGCTGTACAACCTCGCATACGCCGCTGCAGTCCAGAAAGACTATCCGCGGGCCAGGGCGCTGTACCGGGAGTCAGCCGACCTGTATGCCGCCCTCGGCCAGCCGGTCGGCGCCAACCTCTCCGAGGACGGATTGGCGATGGTGGCCTACCTGGACCACGATCCGGCCGAGGCCAAGGTGCTGGCCGAGAAGGTCGCGGCCTTCTTCAGAAGCGCGGGTGAGAAATTCGGTCTCGCAAACGCTCTGGGAACGCTGGGCCACTCCTATCTGGACCTCGGCGATATCCCCAGTGCCGTGAAATACCTTAAGGAAAGCATCGACGTCTTCCAGGAACTCGGGGACCTTTCGGGCACGATCTGGGGCCTTGAAACTTTTGCCGAGATGGCCCTCAAGATCCGGCCGGAACCGCGCCGTGCAGCCGTACTGCTGGGCGCCGCTGCCTCCTTCAAAGAAGAAATCGGGGCGTCGGCCCCCAACGAGCTGACCGGATTCCCGGACTTCGACGAGGAGCTTCGCAAGGTCATGGCCCCCGATGAAATCGAAGCCGCCCGGTCGGAGGGCAGCGTGATGACGGTTGAGGAAGCCATTGCTTTCGCCTTCGACGTAGATTACTAACCTTGGAACTCTTAACTCATAAAATCCGCCCTCCCTCGGGAGACCGGGAGGGCGCACTGGTTCTCCTCCATGGGCGGGGGGCGCACGAGCACGACCTGTTTCCTCTGCTCGACGTTTTCGACC
>JBOGWH010000257.1:0-14401 GCA_050692975.1 Actinomycetota bacterium
TCTTCGACGGCGAGCCAGCTAAACAGGTTCCTTTCGGCCCGGGGGCTCGACCCCTTCGGGAAGCTGCTTTCCCACGTAGCGGGTTCTCAGCTTGCCGCCCTCACGCCAGTAGGCGTACCAGTAGGGGCCGTGAGGACAGGTGCGGCAGCCCCGCTTTCCGCAGCGCACGTGCTCCAGGCGGTATCCGACCTCGCCGGCCCCGGCAGACTCTGTCTGGTCGCCGGTCCAGGCCCCCTTCTGGATCAATTCGCCCTTTACCAGCATCGCTAGGCGCCGGAGATCGTACTCATCCATATCTTTAACCGTCCGGATTAGCTCTTTGTTAATGGCCATGCGGTCTTGATCTTACCCGGTACATAAGAACATGACCGCTCCCCGATTGGTTGCGATCGGTGCTTAGCCCTGGCGGGCGGCTGCGGGCATACGCCGTGAGCGCTTGCCCTGCGAACCGGCGTCGCTTCGCCCGTTATCCGCGCCCTGGGGCTCGGCGGGGGTCTCCTGTTCTGAAGGCCGGCTCTGCGGCGAAAGCTCCATGATCGGCTGGGGAAAGGTGCGGTGGTCCTCTGCTACCCATCCGTGCGGAGGGCCGAACCGCTCGGCGTGTATGGCGCACAGATCGTAGCTCGACGGGTCGTGGCCTGCCTTGAGATCCTCCAGCCAGGCGCGTCTGGAGGGATAGTCGAACTTCAGCGTGGCTACCGCCACTCCCCTGCAGGCAGCCCGGGAGCAGGTCCTAAGTCCGGGTCCGGCAAATATCTCACCCACGGCGGCAACTTTAAATTACACCCCTGTATTTTCGGCGGATTTACGAATCGCTTGAGTTTCTTACCGTCGATCGCCTTACCTAAGAAGAATTTGTCATTTCACCGTGTGAGGTCGCGAAAACGCGAGGGCCGACCGAGGCGGGGGGAATGCCGAAATGGCAAAAAGAGGGCAAAAAAGTGTTCCGCAGTAGCTTTCGGGTCGCCCCTACTCACTTCTGCGGAACTCAACCAGTATAGCACCGCCTTTGACCGCTTGCAATAAAAATCCGCCCGGGTCGCGAAGAAATATTGGAATTGGGGTGTCTCGTTGAGCGCAAAGCGCCAAGGTGCAGACCTAACCCCCTTGAAAAGATGCGGGCGCTGAGGTCCAAAGATCCGTATACACCGATTACTTTGGTAAGGTCCAAACTGGCTTTGACAGAGCCTGAGCGCTTCTCGGTTACTCAGAGGATCTAAACCTGTGCTGGTGGAGCGGGCTTGTCGGGAAGGCGCTCTAGGAGTCGCGCCAGAGCGGGCCCTTCGAGAGTTTCCTGTTCCTCCAGGATCCCGGCCATCTCTTCAACCAGGCCGCGGTTGGCCCGCAAGATCTCGGTGGCTTGATTCCGGGCTTCCTCGATGAAGGACTTCACCTGGTCGTCGAAGCTCTGAAGGGTCCTGCCCGAACTCAGTTCCAGTCCGGCCCCATCGCTGCCGAGATAGCCGTCCGAGCGAGCGAGAAGGCGCACCATCCCAATCTCCGCCGACATCCCGAAGCGTCCGACCATCTGACGGGCGATCTCGGTTGCCCGTTCGATGTCGAGTTCGGCCGTCGTCGAGGACTCGCCGAACCAGGTGATTTCGGCCTGTATGCCCGCCATCGTCACCGCCAGTTGTGACCGCAACTGTGAAACCGTGAGCAGCACCCTTTCGGACTCGTCTCCCATCATCGCCTGGCCCAGCCCGCGACCCCGCGGGAGGATGGAGATTCGGGCCCCCTCGGCGGCCTGGCCGAGCGCCGAGGCCACGAGGGCATGTGCAGTTTCGTGGTAGGCAAGCCGGTGGCGCTCCTCGGTTGTTACGAGCTTGCCTTTGCGCTGAGGTCCGTGCAGAACTCGCTGGACGGCCTCTGTCAGATGAGTCATCTGAACCTTGGTCCCTTCCTTTTCGCGCAGGGCCAGCAGCGCGGCTTCGTTGATGACATTGGCGAGGTCCGCTCCCGTGAAGCCGGGTGTGCGGCGAGCCAAGGTTTCGAAGTCGACGTCCCCGGCGAGCGGCTTGCCCTTTGCATGCAGGCGCAGAATGTCTTGCCTTCCGTGAATGTCGGGGGCCTCGAGGGTCACGTGGCGGTCGAACCGTCCCGGCCGCAGCAGAGCCGGGTCGAGGATGTCGGGGCGGTTAGTGGCGCCGATGACCACTATGCCTGCGGTGGTTTCGAATCCGTCCATCTCGACCAGCAACTGGTTTACGGTTTGCTCGCGCTCTCCGCCGGTCATCCCCTCGCCCTCGCGGCGGCGTCCGACGGCGTCTATCTCATCGATGAAAACAATTGCGGGAGCCACCTCTTTTACCTGAGCGAACAGGTCACGGACCCTGGCGGCTCCTATGCCGACAAGCGACTCGACGAACTCCGCGCCGGATATCGCAAAGAACGGCACGCCGGTTTCTCCGGCCACCGCCCTTGCGGTCAGTGTCTTGCCGCATCCGGGGGGGCCGAACATCAAGACTCCCTTGGGGGGAGCGGCTCCGTAGGCTTCGAACTTCTTCGGGTTGGTCAGGTAGTCGGTGACCTCTCTCAACTCTGCAAGGGCTTCCCCGGCCCCGGCTACATCGGAAAAGGTGACGCCCGTGGTCGGCGTCTTCCCCTTCTGGTGCTTTCGGCCTATCTTCCCGAAGCCGACCACGTCGGCCACAGACGAATCCGACGCCCGCGATAGGAAGATCAGCCCGAACATGTTCGCGAGGAGCAGCAGCGGGAACACGAAGCTGATCACAAGCTTCGCGACAGCTTTGGGAGTTTGCTTGTCGACGATGACCGGGCCCGAGGCAGCGATGCGATCGATGAGCTGCAGGGTCGTGACATCGCTGCGCGGGTAAGCCGCATGGAACTTGCTTTCAGGATGGGGGCAGGGCGGCTTGGTGATCAGCGGGCCCGTCTGGACCACTGGAGCCGCGGCGGGGGTCTTCGAGGTCGGAGCGCAGCGCAGGCCCACGACGAGGGCGTCCTCGTCGAGTAATTTGGCCGAGGTGATCTCGCCCTTGGTTGCGTAGTTGTACACGGCATTGAGGCTTACCTCACGCCCGAAATTCTCCGCCCGGTATGCGTATCCGATGCCCCAGGCGAAACTGCAGAGCAGCAGAACGAGGGTTACGAGCAGGACCCTGAGTCCTCGATTGCCTTTCAATGGACCTCCTTGTTTTCCATGAGCTTCTGCAGCGGCGTCCTTCTCGATGCCGTCGATTGCGCCGCCCTCAGTCGAACGGCCCTGGGCCCTGCGATCTTGAAACGGCGCCCGCTCGCCAGGACGAAGGCAGCCATAAGAGCGAGACCGCAAGCGATCTGGGCTGCCACCGGCAGGGGACCCCCCGACGACATCAGGTCGGCGGCCATAAGGCCGCCCGACCGCCGCCGGTTGATCCGTTCGGTCTGGGCCTGGATCTGGCGTTCACGCTCCAGCCACAAGCCCGGCTGTCCCTGGACCGCTCCCGAAGCAGACGGCGCCTGCTGTGCCCCAATTTGCTGTGCCTGCTGGATCTGGCCTTGTTGCGCCTGGGCCTGGGACTGCGATTGCTGGGCTTGGGACTGCTGCTGCCCCTGACCCTGTTGGCTGCTTGAGTTGCCGGACCCGCCGGAGTCAATGGTGGGTCCCCGCTGCTGACCTTGGCCGGTTGGACTGTTTGGGTTGCTGGAGTCGATGGTCTGCGTCCGCGTAAGGGCGATATTGGGATCCGAACCTACCAATTCGGGATCGGCGGCGCCGTCGTCATCGATGATGGTTGCAGTGCCCCTTACTTTCGGAAACTCGATGTCGGGAGAGTCGACCTTCAGCACAAAGGTTTCGTTTGGCTCAGAGATCTGGTCGCCGAGGACGGGGACCGATATTTCGGCTGCGGAATCTCCGGTGGGAATCAACAGGCTGCCGGCGAAAGACTCGTAATCCCGGCCGGCCGCGGTGGCGGTGGCATCGGCGGTGGCGAAGTTGACTCGAATCGGCGAGGGTGCCGCGGCGCCCAGGGATATTGTGAAGATCGCGGGGGTAGAACCGTCATCGCCCTCGCGAACCGAGACGTCCGAGATGCCTGCCGAAACCAGGTCATCGTCCACGATGGTGATGACGCCGGCGAGTTTGGTGAGTCCAACGGTCTGGTCGGCCGTGCTCAGCCTTATCGAAAGCGTCTCGGTTGGCTCAGGACTTGTATCGCCGGCCACAGAAACCGACACCGTCTGCGAGGCCGTCACAGGACCCATAAGCAGCGTGCCTGCTCCCGGCACATAGTCGGTTCCTCCGCCAGCGCTGCCATTCTCGGTAGCCCAGCGCACCTGAATGACGTGATCGGGGGCGGGCTCGATTTTGACGGGAACAGTCACCGACGTGACCCCTGAATTTCCTTCCGGCGTCGAAGCGTCGCCGATGCTGATCGATGGAATCGGCGGAATCTCTCCAAGCTTGACCCATTCGTGGCCCTCGGTCGTTGAATGATCGTCGGCTCCTCCTCCGAGGAGCACTTTGGTGGAGTCCTCGAAATCCAAGGTTCTTCCCGACACCGTTACGTGGACTATGGGGTATGCATCGTTGGGTCTGTCGTCAGATACGTCGAACAGGTTGGCTTGGGTGCCGGCTAGAACGAGGGTCTCCTGAGGGGCGAGAGAAATGTTGCGCGGCCAGAAATCGAAGTTCTTTCCCACCGCGTCTAATGTGACTTCATCGATAACGAGGGTTCCGGGCCCGGGATTGTCGATTCTCAGCGCCCCTTCGTCGTAGGTGGCGCCGCTGTTGCCTACGAACTTGACCCCTGGATCGCCCTGCCAGATCGAGGGGCGCGCATCGCCGTTGTGGGTGTTGTCCGCGTACCCGGCATAAACGGAAGGGTTTGCTGCGGCGCCCACCTTGGGCATGCGTATGAGTGCCTGCCCCGCAAGCGCCAGACCAATGGCGGCCCCCAACTGGAGTACCCGGGTCCATTTGAGGGCCGCCGGGCGCAACCTGGGATTCACCGCTTCGCAGATCCCGTAGCTGGCCGCCGGCGCGGGCGCCGCCGTGCGCCGGCTCTGGCGATCCACCACCCACCGCCCGCAGCAATCACCGTGACCGCTATCAGTCCCCTGAGTGGAAGGACAAATGGGATGTTGATCCGGCGGGAATTCTCGAAGAAGACCTTGATCTTGTTGATCAAAGTAGTGATCGGATTGGGATTTTCAACGGCCACGCCCTGGCCCGGGGCAGGGCGGTTCGAGGCGCCGACGCTCAGCCCGTGTCCGGTCTCGGCGGGCTTGGCCAGGACACTCAGGCCGCCATCGAGCATGGGCAGCATTGACGGCGCCACACTGATTCCAGGTTTCTGCGGCACAGCCTGGGTGGCTTGACGGGGAAAGGTGGTTTCCCCGGAAGTTGTAGTGCTGGGATGTCGTACCCCGAGGGCCGCAACGGCCACTTGCTCGCTGCTTGCTCCTTCCCCGTACTGGTTGACAGCGCTCACCGTGTAGAAGTAGGGCTCACCGGGCTGAACGTTCGGGTCGATGAAGGAAGGGCCTGCCGCGGACCCCACGAACCTGCCGTCTGAATCCGTATCGTCAGCTCGGTAGACGCGGTAAGAGATTATGGGTGAGCCGTTGTCGGGAGCCGGCGACCACGAGAGTTGGATTCCGTCGTCGTTCGCCAGGGCGTTAAGGAGGCTGGGTTCACCGGGCCGGTTTGCGGTGTTTGAGACTATCGCGAGCGAACCGTCGCCGCTGGCTCCGATCGCAATGGCTTTGGTGCCGGCAGGCAATTCCGTAAACAGAGGCTGAGAGGAATAGTTGGCGTCCGAACTAGGCCCGTCGCCGATCTCGCCGAAGCGACTGCGTCCCCACCCCACGATCGCCCCTGAATCCGTGAGCGCCAGCGAGTGACGGTTGCCAGAAGCCAGCGATTTAACCGTAACGCCGGAAGGGATCGCCGTGGGTATGAACTTTGCGGACGACTGGGCCTCGAGAAGCGGGTCACCCAACTGCCCGAGGTTGTTCCAGCCGGCCGCCGCTACACCGGCGGACGATATCAACAGGGTGTTGTCGGCGCTTGGCACCGCTCCGCGGGCGCCTGCAAAGTCAATGCGGGTTGGCAGGTATGAAGTGCATCCAGGGCAATCTTGTGGACCGGTGCCGTCGCCAAGTTGTCCATGCGCATCGTCGCCCCATGCATAGACCGAACCATTGGTGGCAATCGCAATTGCGTGCGACTCGGCTGCGGCGATTCGCTCAATCACAACGCCTGCCGGAAACTTAACAAAGCCTGGTGTGGCTCTGATGGGCCCGGCGTAGGGCTGGTTCAGGTAGCCCCTCAAGGAGTCGGGGGTCGTTGGGGCGCCGCCCTCCCCGTCGCCAAGCTGACCTTTGTCATTCTTGCCCCAGGCGAGGACCTTTCCGTCATCGGTGAGCGCGATCGTGAATCCAAAGCCGGCGGCGACTGCCTTGACCTCGTGGTCGTGCAGGCAAACCGCGGGAACTGGAATCGGCGAGTAGGAAAGGGAGTCGCCTGTTTGGGCTCTGATGGCATCGTTGAGCGTGTCGGCAGGCGAGGGGCCCTGCCGGGGACCGGCCGCGGGAGGGTCGGCTGGATTGCAAGTGATGCCGAGCTGCGCAGAGGAGTTGTCCCCCCAGACCAGCACCTGGTGGTCAGTGGTGAGGGCAACGGCGTGATTTGGTCCTGCTGCAAAGCTTTCGACTTTGAGAGTCGGAGGAATCAAAACGGGTACCGGCAGCGGCGATCTTTCGGTGTCGCCTTTGCCAAGTTGCCCTCTGTCGTTGCGGCCCCAACCGAGCAGACTGCCGTCCTTGAGAAGCGCAAAGACAAATCCGCCATCGGGGAAGAAGTTGCGCCCGGGGCTGGCAGACCCTCCGAGGGCGACTGGATCTGCGGATCCTGCAGGGAAAACCGCCTCGGCCGGAAGAGGGTTCTCCACCTCAGTGCTGCCGGTTCCCAGCTGCCCGGCGACATTCGATCCCCAACCGATGATCGGGGCAATTCGGTGCGGCCGCCCTAGGGCTTTACTTGACTGCGGGCTGGTTCCGACCGTGTTCGTCGCGGTAATTGTGTAGAGATATTCAGCGCCGTTGGTCAGGCCGCTGTCGACGTAGCGCAAGGTTGAAGCCGCGACAGTAGCGATCTTCGTTTTGCCAATTCCTGCTCGCGACCTGTAGATGCTGTAAGAAGTGACGGGAGGATACGCGTCGACTGCCCGCCATTGCATGGTGACACCACCGTTGCCATCTAGAAGTCGATCCATGGACGGCGCTGGGGGTGTTGTGATGCACTCCGGATCTGCCGGTGAGATGCCCCCGATATTGATAGCCGTCACGTAATAGCAAGCCTTGTTTCCCTGCATCGGTTCGCTCTCTTGAAAAGTCCAGCAGTCGTCGGTGTCTCTGCATCCCGGATCCCACCGCCCCGAC
The DNA here is from genome assembly GCA_050692975.1 of Actinomycetota bacterium. Lineage (GTDB taxonomy): Bacteria > Actinomycetota > CADDZG01 > JAHWKV01 > JAHWKV01 > JBOGWH01. The sequence continues at coordinate 7,390 of JBOGWH010000257.1, forward strand.
CCGACCTCCTGGAATCCGGAATCCCGGGTGGTGGAACGGTAAACCTTGTACTCCTGAATCTTGCACCCGAAGTCCCAGGGGCTTCGCCACGAGAGCTGGACCTTGCCGTCTTCGGTGTTAAGGAACACCCCGAGAAAGACACGTTCGGGCGCCCGCGGAGGAGCGCTCTCAACCGCTGCGACACCGTGGTTTCCACCCCCATCGGAATCGAGTACCTTGATTCCGCAAGGTACCGGGATCCTTGTCGGAACAGCGGCGCTGGGCTTTTCTCCCAGGCCGGCGCGCCCCGAATCGTTGGTGCCCCACCCGTACAGAACCGAGTCCTTGACGGCGTGACTGTGATCGTTGCCGGCCGAAACCGAAGACGGTCCCTGGAGGTGGGCCTTCACCGGGAGGGGAGCATAGGGAGGTTCGCCGGCGCTGGGGATATCTCCATTGCCCAGCTGTCCTTGATTTGCGAGTCCCCATGCGAACGTTTGACCATCTGACAAGATGGCGAGGCTGTGATTGTCGCCGGCAGCGATCGACGTGACCTTGGCTCCGGGGAGATAGACGGGCGTGGGGAACGGGTTGAGCGGCAAGTAGAGCGAGGGAATGGCCGAATTAACGTCGGCGGAAACCTGCGGAGGCTCACCTGCAACCTCACGCAACACCTCGTAGCCGAGCTGCCCGTAGGTGTTGTCGCCCCAAGATAAGACGCTGCCGGAGGAAGTTAGAGCCAGACTGTGCGTCGTTCCCGCGGATACGGCAATTACGTTGGAGTGGCCGGGGTCGACCGGCACCGGGATGGTCGTACAGGGCTTGGTGCAACTGGCCAACGCACCGTTGGTACCCGCCGGTTGAGCCGCGGCCGGTCCAGCCTGGCCCATCTGGTTGTCGCCCCATGCCCATATCCGCCCCCCGGCCACGGCCAGGGCGTGATAGTCGCCCCCCGAAATATCCGACACTCTCATGTCGAGCGGGACCATCCCCGACTGAAGCGACTCGATTGGGAATTTCACCCGCACCGGACGTGACTGCGGGTTGGTGGTGCCGTTGCCAAGTTGCCCTCTGAAGTTGACCCCCCACGCCCAAACTCCTCCGTCGTTGTCTAGGGCCAGCGAAAGTTGACTCCCAACGGCCACCTTTCTTATTCCCGAGAGGAAGGTGGTGCAGGCCTGGTCGGTGCAGACCCTGGATGCTCCCGCAGAATTGTGGCCCAGCTGGCCTTCCGAGTTAAAGCCCCAGGAAACCACCTCACCGGTGGAAGTTAGGCCGAGGCTGTGGTCGGTGCCTGCGGCTACCTGGACGATGCGTACGCCCGGTGGCATCGTGGCGGGGATGGGCGACCTTCGCTCGGTCTCGGTGTTGCCTGGTTCAGCGAGGTAGGGTCCCATTCCGAAGGTCATGACTGTCGGCGCCGGCACCGACGAGCAAACCTCTTGTGAAGCATGACCTTCTCCCGCCTCGTTGACGGCCTTGACCGTGTGGCAGTAGGCGGCGCCGTCGGCTACCAGAACATCCCGAAGAGCGGTTCTAGCAGTCTCTCCTACTAGTCGTTGAGCCTCCCCCGGGCCATTGGATTGGTAGACCCTGTAACCGGTGATTTCGAAATTGCCGTCGCCGGCAGGAGGGTCCCACGACAGGTCGATGTAAGCCTTCGCGGACGGCTGCGCCGCAAGGTTGGTGGGGGGACCCGGAAGCCTTAGCGCCACGGCCGATGCCGGACCGCCCGCTGGGCCCTCGCCGGCAGAGGTCACTGCTGAGATCCAGTAGTAGTAGCGGGTTCCAGGGGTCAAGTCGAGGTCGTCGAAGGAAGTCTGCAGCGTCGAGGCAGCCACGGTGGCCGATGCTTTGTTCGAGTTCAGCGATCGGTAAACCCTGTAGGTCGCGATGGGGGCGCCCCCGTCATCGGGCGGGGCACCCCATGAAACGGCGATTTTCGGGCGTCCTGAGTCCAGGGTCGGGCGTGCAGAAACGTCACCGGGAGCATCGCTGAGCACCGGATCCGTCGCAGCACCGCCGGCGGGACCGGCCGCAGGGCTTTCTCCTCCTGCATTGACCGCAGAAACCCAGTAGTAATACGTGACGCCCCGGGGCAGGTGACCGTCGGTGTGGTCGGAGTCCTTGGTTGTCGCTAGAAGGACTGCAGCAGAGAAATCCGCCGTGGTGCTGCGGTAGACCTTGTAGCTGTGGACCGGGCCCGCGGGGGCGCTCCACGACAGGGCGACCCGGCCGGGGCCGGGGTCGGCCGTCAGGCCGGCCGGCGCTGAAGGGGCCGGCGGGGGAGCTACAGGATCGAGCTCGGTCAGAGCCATCGAAACGACGTTGCTTCCGCTGTCCTGCACCCAATATCCGGCCGAAACCTCGAATGTTGTGGGGCTCAGGCTGACGGCGACGGGGACATTGCTGCTGATGAGGTTGCCGGTTCCAAGCTGGCCCCCCCCGTTATCGCCGAACGACCACGCTCGTCCGTCCGAGAGCAATACCAGGGTTTGACCCAGGCTCGCGGAGACTGATCGAACAGGCAGGCCTCCTGGAAACGAAACCCTTACCGGCACGTCCTGCGTAGCGCTTGTGCCGATCCCGAGTGTTCCGAAATTGTTGTCCCCCCAGGCATACAGAGCGCCGGTGGCCGCCAGAGCGAAGGCGTTTCCGGCGGCGGCTTCGACCGACACCACAAGAGCGCTGGGAATCTGAGCAAGCACCGGGGCCTCCTGTTCGCGGTCCGAGCCGTGATCGCCGTTGCCGATCTCACCGTTTATGTTGGTGCCCCAGCTGTAAACGTGGCCCTGGGTATCCGAGGAGTAGCTGTTGTAGAAACTCGCTGCAATCGAAGTGGCTTTGACGCCGTCCGGCAGCTTCACTAGCTGAGGGACCGGGGCCGGGTCATTGCCCAGCTGACCGTCGCCGTTTCCGAGCTGGCCCTTTCGGTCGTCGCCCCAGGAATAAATCGATCCGTCCTCGGCCAGCGCCAGGGAGTGGTTTCTTCCGGCAGCAATCGCCACAGCTTTCACCGGAACCAGAGCCTTTACCGGCGAGGGCTGATAAAAAACAATGGTTCCGTCCCCCAGCTGGCCCCGTCCGTTTCTGCCCCAGGCCCAAACGGCGCCGTCCTCGGCCAGCGCCAGGAAGGTGCCATCGGTGTTTGCCGCAACCGAAACTATTTTTGGACCGCCGGGGATCTGTACTTGCTCCAGTTCCCCGGAGCTAGTGCAGCACTTGTAGACAGTCCCGTCTACCGCGAGGAGCAGGACGCCGCCGGCGACTTGGGAGATGGCGGGCATGTCGGCCGGCAGGTTGAAAGGCTGGGGCGTAGGTTCTCTCGGGTGCTGACCTGCTTGCGTCGGAATATTCGGTCTAACCCCCCACCACCACAGCGCCCGGCCTGTGGTTGCTGAGTCTTCGTTCGAACGGGGGCCTTCCCCCACGGAGTTGACCGCCGATATTTTGTAGTAATAGGTGACCGCCTCGGTAACGGCCTGATCGCTGAAACGGTTGGAGCCCTTGACCGTCCATAGAGCCTGGGATCCTTGACCGCCCGCCGTCGTCGCCCTGTAGATGCGGTACTCGGTAATTGCAGCCCCACCGTCCTGTGGAGTTCCCCACGACAGATCTATGGCATTGCCACTGACCACCGCTTGGAGGCCGGGTACCTGCGCGGGGGTACCCGGTGGTGGCCCGGGTGGGGAGGCCGAGTCGAGGTTGGAGGAGCGGCCCTCGCCGGCGGCGTTGGTAGCGGTGACCCGGTAGAAGTAAGTGTTGTCGTTGGTGACGGTGGTGTCGGCCCAGCTGTCGGCGCCGGGCCCGGGGGTTGCAACCAATTGGTTGGGTGCAGGGTCCGCGCTTTGTGATCGGTAGATCCGGTATCCGTTGATGGGGGCTTCGTCGCTGCGCGGGACCGTCCAGTTGAGGCTTACTCTCGAATCTCCGGCCGTGGCATGAAGAACGGGCGCGGAAGGAGGCAGGCTGGGTGACGCCACCGTATTCGACTGCGGTCCCTCGCCGGCCGAGTTCAAAGCCGCGACCTTATATATGTAGCGTGTGCCGAAAGGATTGCCGGTGTCGTGGTACTCGGTCGCGGCATCGATCGTGTCGAGCAGTGTTGGGGCTCCGGTGCTGACCTCTCTATAGATCCTGTAGCCGGTGATCGGGGCTCCGCCCGAAGAAGCCGGAGCATCCCACGCGAGATCGACTGAGTTCTCCGAGGCAGTTACCGAGGTGAGCACCGGAGCCCCCGGCGCAACACCGCTGCTTAGAACAGCGACGCTGGCGTTTGCAGCCGCTCCGGCTCCAACGACGACCACACCCTCCACAAGACCCTCGCAGGCCGGATCCCAGCAAACTTGGGCGGGAGTCGAACCCCCACCGGGGCGACCCAGCTGGTATCCGGTCAGGTTTCCTGAACCAGAGGCCCCCCATGAAAACAGCCGGCCGTCATCAAGGATGGCGAGGCTGGTGGGCTCAGATCCGAAGCCTCCGGAAAGAGTCGCCGCATGAGTTCCTGCGGGCAGATTGACCTTAACCGGATTCGGCGAGTCGTTGGTGGTTCCATCTCCGAGTTGTCCGTAGCTGTTGCTTCCCCACGCGTAAGCGTTGCCCGCTTCGTCGAGAGCGAGGCCATAATAGTTGCCTCCGAAGATTTTGGAAATAGGCGCGGCAAAGGGGCATCCGGTTGCCGGGCAGACATCGGCCGGCTTTGTGCCGGGGCCGCCGCCCCATTGAAAGATGCGGCCGTCGCGAAGCAGTGCCATTCCCAGACTCCATCCTCCTGCGATGTCGGCGGCAGGACCTTCGAGAACAACCTCGATGGGCTCGTGGCTGTCGAGCGTGGCGTAGAACTGGCCGCCGGGCACCAAACCCGCGAAGCCTCCGTCCCCCAGTTCCCCATTTGCGTCGGTGCCCCATGCATAGACCTTGCCGGCGGCCGTCAGCGCGATCGCAAAAGGTCCTGACGCGATCACCTTTGTTGCGACGGCATCCTCCGGCAGCTTGACCTGGGCGGGGCTGATGGTGGACCCATTCGGAGAGGCACCCCATGAAAAGATCCTGCCGTCGTCGGTCAGGGCCATGCTGTAGCTGGTGCCCGCGGAAACCTGCTTGATGTGCAGTTCCGGAGCAAACCTTGCTTGGACGGGCTTTGTGACGACTTCCATCGGCTGCCTGTCGCCCAACTGTCCGCTGCCGTTTTGGCCCCAACCCCATACCGAGCCGTCCGAAGCGAGCACAATTGTGTGCTGGTTGCCGGCGGATACTGCAACTATGCCCAGCCCCTCGGGCAGCCCGACAGGAACCGGGTTCATGCTCGATTCCCTTGTGCCGTTACCGAAGCCGCCCTGGTCGTTGTTGCCCCAGGCAACTGCGACCCGGCCCTCGGGCGGCGACGCGCTTTCCTGCGACTTTGCAGGCCTGGCGACCGCGAGCTGAGTGGCGGCGATCGCGGCTGCGCAAAGCAGGGCCGCAACCGCGCGGGCTCTAGGTGGTCTCAAGGCCTGGATCGATTGCACTGCTGGAATAAACGTCCTCCCCCGGCGGGCCCGCGTCCTGCGCACTCCTTCGCAAGGGCCTCCCCCCACGGGTGAAACAGAAGCCGTTTGAGTGCGCTCTTACCTTACTTATTGGACCAGAGAGGGGGGGTTTTGCCAATACCCCGCTCAGGGGTATATGCGCCTTCAAAAAGTTCAATTTTGTATTCTTGCCGCTTTTCGGTTGATGAGATTGCTGCTGGGGCGTGGCTAGAGCCGCCACAGCGGGGTTGGATTGGGAAAAAATACCAGCGGCAGTCTCAGGTGCGGCGGGTGAGGGGTACGCGCAGCCGACGGTTTAGGAAACGGGTGGTGCTATTCCTCTTCGGAGTCTTCTTCCGGGACCGGCTCAACCTGGGATGAAGGGTCCGCCGGCTGGGCAGCCTCGGGCGGTGCAGCAGCGGCCCCGACGCCGGGGATTGAAGTACCGTCGGCCTCCGCCAGAGGCTGGGGCTGGGCATTGCCCGGCTGGGTGAACGGGCGCAGGCTCCCGGCCTGCACGATGATCACCCTGGTACCGACCCCAACCCGGTCGAACAGCTCTTCAATATCCGACATCCGCATCCGGATGCACCCGTGCGATGCGTTGTACCCGAGGGAAGCCGCGTTGGACGTGCCGTGAATTCGGATTCCCCGGGTGTTGAGGTCCATCGCCCTCGTGCCGAGCGGATTGCCCGGGCCGGGCAGAATCCTCTCGGGCAGCTTTTCGCCCCACCCTCCGGGTTTCTTTGCCGGGTTGACCCAGGTCGGGTTCTTCCTCTTAGAGACGATTTTGAACTGGCCTTTGGGGGTCGGAAACTTCGCCTCTCCGGTGGCAACGTCGTAAACCTTGAGCAAATTCGCACTCTGGTAGTGGTAGAGCTTGTTCTCGCCTACTTTTACGACAAGAACATCTTTGAAGTCCGCAGCCCTGATTCCCGGCGCCAGATCCTTGCCCTGAAGCAGTACCGACTCCTTACCGGCCCTGGCGGCGGCGATAAGGCGCCGCTGCGCCGACTGCGGGTCCAGCCGGTACCCGGAGGCCTCGTCGGTCACCTTTATCTTGCCGTCCGAATAGGCGACGGTGGCATTGACCGGCGGCCGGTTCACGACCCCCTCTATCTTCTTGATAAAGGGCCCCGCCTTGGCCGCATCCAGTCTGGTTGCGACTGCGAAGTTGCGGCTGATCGAAATGCCGCTGATCCGGTACCAGGCCCGCTGCAGCATCGGCATCGAGCGATGAAACTTGATGGCCCGGTCCAGGACCGGCAGAACATCGGTTGACGCGCCCAGCGCCCTGGGAGACGTCCGGAACGTCTCTCCCGCGGCCTCGACCGAAATCGGGCGGTTAAGCGGGCTCTCGTACTTGGCGGTCAAGGCCTTCCGGGCGGCCTGAAACTCCATGCCGTCCACCCTGACCCCTCCGACACTGACTCCTTTGAGCAGTTCGCTGCGGCGAGTCGCGTCCAGACGGATCGCGGCTGCCGCGACGCCGGCGCCGCTGAGGACAAATACAAGCGTGGGCAGGC
>JBOGWH010000258.1:0-1618 GCA_050692975.1 Actinomycetota bacterium
GCCTCACTCAGCGAGCAGCCGGTCAGCGATGCGATCACCCGCATCACCTGCTCGTGATAGACGATCACTCCGTGGGTCTCCTTCAAAAAATAGGCCATGCTGGAATGGCCGTAGGAGACCGGGTCCAGTTGCATGCGGCGGCTCAAAAATGGCCTGACCATGTCGGCTTTCATCGGGCCGGGACGGAAAAGCGAGATGTCGATGATCAGGTCCTCGAACCGGCCGGGCTGGAACTTGCCGAGCAGCTCCCGCTGGCCGGGCGACTCGATCTGAAAGCATCCCAGGGTCCTGGATTCCCGGATGAGGTCGAAGGTGACCTCGTCGTGAGTGTCGATGCTCTCGAGTTCTACCGACCGGCCCCTGACTCTTTGGATCTCACCCAGCGTGTGGGTGATCGCCGACAGCATCCTGACTCCCAGAACGTCGAGCTTGGCGAGGCCCAGAGTCTCGACGTCGTCCTTGTCGAACTGGCTGGTGAGGAACCCTTCGTTGGAAAGCTGCATCGGCATCAGGTCGGCCAGGTTGTTGTCCGAAAGGATGACCCCGGAAGGGTGCATGGCGAGATGGCGGGGAAAGCGGTCCAGCCTCGACGCCAGGTCGAACAGGACCTCCAGCTTTGAAGCGGTGAGATTGAGGCCGGCGACCTCCGGGAGCGACTCGAGAGCGGCTGGGATGTTGCGGGCCGAGATGTGGGGAAAGGCTTTGGAGATGAGATCGATCTCCGACTGGGTGATCCCCAGAGCCTTGCCGGCCTCCCGGATGGCGGCCCGGGCCTGAAAGGTCTCCATCATCCCGACCATTGCCGAAAGCTTCGGAAAGGCCTTGAGGATGTAGTTGTTGACCTCCTCGCGCCGGGCCGACTCGACGTCGATGTCGATGTCGGGGATCTCCTTGCGATACGGGTTCATAAATCGCTCAAAGACGAGGTCGTGGGCCACCGGATCGACCTCCGAGATTCCCAGAACGTAAGCGACCAGCGACCCCGCAGCGCTCCCCCGGCAGGCGCAGCGGATTCCCATGTTCTTTTTGATGTGATCGACGATCCCGGCCACCAGAAGGAAGAACCCGCAAAAGCCCATCGCCCGGATCATCTTCAGCTCGTAGTCGAGGCGACCGAGCACCTCCGCCGCTGGAGCGCCGAACCTTCTGGCGACTCCCTCACGGCACCTGGCGGCGAGGATCTCCGAGGGGTGGGCGCCGGCCGGGGCTTTGTCGCCCCCCAGGATCGACGGAGTCTTGATCGGGTCGGGGAAATGGAACTCCCCCAGCGGCAGTTCGTAGCGGCACTGTTTCGCCACCCAGGCCGCGTTATCGATCGACTCCTCGTCGTGAAGGCGGGCCATCTCTTCCGGCGGCTTCAGCCAGTACTCATGGTTTTTGCGGGGAGCGGTGACCGCAGAGAGCGGAACTATCCGGCGGATGCAGTCCAGGACGTCGTGAAGAGCGCCGTCCTTTTGGGTCGTGTAATGGACGTTGTTGGTCGCCGCGGTTCGGACCCCCAGGGCTTTTGCGATTTCGTTTAGGCGGCCGGTCCTCAGCGCATCGCCCTCCTCCAGGTGATTGGTGACCTCAATTGCGAACCGGTCGGCGCCGAAGACCTCCAGCCACCGGCGGGCGG
>JBOGWH010000259.1:0-3200 GCA_050692975.1 Actinomycetota bacterium
ACTATCAGGTGCCCTGGATCCAGGAGGCGGCCGACATCGTTGGCGACTCACTCGAGCTTTCCCGCAAGGCTGCTGAAACCGACGCCGAGGTAATCGTCTTTTGCGGTGTCCATTTCATGGCCGAGACGGCAAAGATTCTTTCTTTCGATAAGAAAGTCCTGATCCCCGACCTCGCTGCCGGCTGCTCGCTGGCCGAAACGATCACCGCCGACCAACTCAGGGCCTGGAAGGCCGAGCACCCAGGTGCGGTGGTGGTGTCGTACGTGAACACGACCGCCGAGGTAAAGGCCGAATCGGATTATTGCTGCACCTCTGCGAACGGCCCGAAGGTGATCGAAGCCATCCCCGAAGACAAAGAGATTCTCTTTCTGCCCGACATGTTCCTGGGCGCCCACCTGGAGCGGGTTACCGGGCGGAAGCTGAACATCTGGATGGGGGAGTGCCATGTGCATGCGGGGATCGAGCCGGGCGACCTCGACAAGACCCTGGCCGCCCATCCGGGGGCCGAATTTCTGATCCATCCCGAATGCGGTTGCTCCACCCACGCATTGTTCCTGGCCTCCGCCGGCGACCTTCCGCCGGACAAGGTGCAGATGCTGGGGACGTCTGGAATGCAGCGGCGCGCCGGGGAGAGCCCGGCGGACGAGTTCATAGTGGCGACCGAAACCGGGTTGCTTCACCAGCTGAAGAAGGCCAATCCCGATAAGCACTTCTACCCGGCTAACCCGGAGGCGGAATGCCGGTTCATGAAGATGATCACCCCGGCCGCCCTGCTCAACAGCCTGGAGAACCTGGTGTACGAGGTTACCGTGCCGGAAGACGTGGCCCGCAAGGCGCGGCTGGCCCTGGAGCGCATGATCTCAATCGTTTAGTGACCCCCTAATTACTCCGATCCGCCTCGTCCACCCGTAAGGTAGGGGTATGAAATCTGGTGAGCTCGCCGCCCGGCTGAAATGGAACTCCGACGGCCTCGTCCCGGCCATCGTTCAGGACTCCGCTACCGGCGAGGTCCTGATGATGGCCTGGATGAACGAGGAATCGCTCGGGCTGACTTTCGAAAAGGGCACCACCTGGTTCTACAGCCGCAGTCGGGGGGAGCTGTGGAACAAAGGCGCCACCTCCGGCAACTTCCAGCATGTCGAGGACGTCTTGGTGGACTGCGATGCAGATGTGTTGCTGGTCAAGGTCCACGCCGACGGCCCCGCCTGCCACACCGGCGAGCGGACCTGCTTCTACCGCAGTGTGGAGCCCGATGGGTAGACAGGCCGAGATCGAATTCGCGGTGTCCCGCGACGAATTTGACGAACTGAGCCGGGAGTATTCAGTGGTGCCGGTCTGGACCGAGATAACCGCGGACCTGGAAACGCCGGTGTCGGCCTACCTGAAACTGGCCGACGAGAGCCCGTCGTTTCTGCTGGAGTCGGTCGAGCACGGCGAGCGCTGGGGGCGGTATTCCTTCATAGGTCTGGACCCGTTCCTGGTGATGACATCGCGGGGCGGGAAAGTAGGTTTCGAAGGGGATCCCCCCGCCGGAGTGAGCGGCGGCACCCCTCCCGAGGTCCTTCGCAAACTCGTATCGGCGTTCTCGGCACCGGCCCACGAGCACCTGCCGCCTCTTTTTGCAGGGGCGGTGGGCTATCGGGGGTACGACTTCGTGACCTACCTGGAAAGTCTGCCCCAGACCACCCGCGACGATGTGGGTGCCCCCGAGTTGATGATGATGTTCCCGCGGATAATCTTTGCTTTCGACCACCTGAAGCAAAAGATCACGGTGGTGGCCAACGTCACCGCCGGCTCCGGGTACGACGAGGCTCTCGACCGCGCCAGGGGCTGGATCTCCCGCCTGGGGAGGCCGCTTGAGTACGAGCCGGAGGCACCGGCCGAAGCGAAGCCGCTCATGCCCCCTTCGTCCATGACCGAGGCCGATTACATGAAAGCGGTGTCCCGCGCTAAGGAATACATCGCCGAGGGCGATATCTTCCAGGTGGTGCTTTCCCACCGGTTCAGCACAAAGCTGACCGCAGACCCGATCGACGTTTACCGGATGCTGCGTCTGGTCAACCCGAGCCCTTACATGTTCTACCTATCGCATCCGGAGATAAAGGTGCTGGGGTCGTCACCCGAGCCGCTGGTAAAGGTCCAGGGCCAGTCGGTGGTTCAGCGGCCGATTGCCGGGACAAGGCCCCGGGGGGAGACCGACGAGGAGGACTCAGATCTCGAGGCCGGCCTGCTTGACGACGAAAAGGAGCGGGCCGAGCACGTGATGCTCGTCGACCTTTCCCGCAACGACCTCGGCCGGGTAAGCAAGTTCGGCAGCGTCAAGGTAGAAGAGCTGATGGCCGTTGAACGCTATTCCCACGTGATGCACATGGTCTCCCAGGTCTCCGGGGAACTCGCCCCCGGCCAGACTGCGCTCGACGCCCTGTATGCCTCTTTTCCGGCGGGTACCGTTTCGGGAGCGCCGAAGATCCGGGCCATGCAGATCATCGACGAACTCGAGCCCACCCGGCGCGGTCCGTATTCGGGCGTGGTCGGTTACTTCGACCTCTCCGGCAACCTGGATACCTGCATCGCGCTGCGCACCGCGTACGTGGTGGACGGGTCGCTGCACATCCAGGCCGGGGCGGGCATCGTCGCCGATTCAGACCCGGCGACGGAGTACCGGGAGACGGTTAACAAGGCCGGGGCGATGCTCACGGCCGTGGCAATGGCGGAGCGGCTGCATTCGCCTTCGTAGCCTGAGGAGAGGGCCCCCGTGCCGGGGGGTTGCATTCCTGCTCGGACCTTTCCTGCTTGCCGGGTGCGGGGCGGACCCCCCCGCCGCGCCGACCGCTTCGCCATCGGCGGCATCCCCGTCCGTGACCCCGCCGGCGGCGGTGGCGCCCCTGGAGATCTCACCGCTTGCTCCGGACCCTGCAGAGATAGACGTAGGGCGGGTGCTGGAGCTCGACAGGGTGCTGTCGGAGGACATAGGTGTGCGAGTCGCCGGGACGCCGGAAGACGACCGGGCAACCAATTACATCGCATCGACGTTCACCAAGGCCGGGTATCGGACCGAGCGCCGGGCGTTCTCGCTTGCAGAAGGGGGTCAATCTCACAACGTGGTGGCCAGGCATCCCTCCGCCGACTACTCGGCAGGCTACCTGCTGATCGGGGGCCACCACGACACCGTTCCTGGTGCTCCCGGCGCCAACGACAAC
>JBOGWH010000260.1:0-6056 GCA_050692975.1 Actinomycetota bacterium
GGAGAGTACGTGGCGATTGTTTCTACATGACAGATGTCACCTGCAACCGACGAATTCAGGATCCACGTAGAAAACCCGGCCCCCGGGAAGAGGGCCGGACAATTACATTTGCAGGACATCCGTGGAAACAAGTACAGGTATCAGTACGATTTCGAGGCGGCGAATTTCGAGAATCTGCCTAACCGGATCGCCCAGAAGCTTGGACCAAACCCAGCCGTTGGCCGGGCCGTGGCGACAGGGCTTAGGTATCTTGGAATGTAACGGGTAAAGCTTGACTATGAAGCGAGAATCGCTGCAGCTAGCAACCGAAATGGGCTGGTGGACTATTGAACTTGTGGGGGGCGGCTCGATCCAATTACGCGCGCACGCCTTCACCAAGGTCGGTTCCGAGCACGTCTTCTCAATTCTGATGGAAGGGGAGCCATGTTTCGAGATCGACATTCTTTCGATCGCCTCATCCCTAGTTGCCAGCGTGCGCGGAGGCTAGGAATTGCCTCTTTTTGTTGGCGCCTCGATACCCGCACCTCTACCTGAGTAGACGAGGCGCTTGGCAAGCTGTGACGGCAAGCCAAAGGTTGGTAGCGGACAGCACAAGGTTGAGAATGATCCTGAGCAGAGTGAAGCCGTACGCCGTGTTCATGGTCCTTGCGGCGACGGCGCTCGAAGCCTCTTTCGTCTTTTTCGGCCTAGCTGGTTTCATTGCAACCGCAATCTGGACGGCGATTTTTCTGCTAGCAACGCGGATTCGTTCGCGGACACCTCTCAATCATCCAGCGGATGATTCAGGAACTGCGGATGAGCTTTTTTCTTCAGATCGCGACCTCGCCGCGGTCCTGGAAGAGGTCGGCCGCCTCGGTGTTCGCCTGCTGATGCAAGCAGCCGTTGAGGCCGGAGGCCGAGGTGACCGAGTTTTTGGGCCAGGAGGGCTAACGGCAGGGGACAAAGAGCCCGGGTTTGGCAGGCCTTGGGGTCAGTTCCCCCACATCCATATCGGTCCGATCAGCCGCATCCCGGTGCTGTGATGGCGCGGCTGCACCTTACGATCGATCTGGAGCCGACGGACGAGACCTACGCGTCCCTTCTTCAGCTCGCGTCCCGCTGGTGCTCAATGGCTCTTCTCGTCGTCCGCGACCGTCTTGGGCTGTCGGAGTTGGGTGCGCATCTGACGAAAGAACTGGAGCCGTTTCTTCTGGAGCGAAGCACCTCCTCAAGTTGGCCAGGAACGACGCTTCTCAAGGGGTCGGCAAGCGTTTCGACATATCGACTCGATCCGACTGTGGTCGAACGACTTTCGGCGGCTACGACCGGCCTGTACGGCTGGCAACAACCTGAACTTCCCGAGGACCTCTGTCTCTTGCGACGGGATGGCGATCCGTGGCTTGTCACGATCGCGCACGAGGGTGACGGCTTTGTCGTGCTCGAACCAACGGAACTGGAAGAACTTCTCCGCGACCTCCCCGACTTCGCCGCGGTCCTCCGCGAGGAGACGGATGGCGAATATTGACCGGCGGCGGCGTGCTGTCATGATTCGGCTCGTTCGCTTCCTCCTGCTGACCGACTCGAGTTCGCGAACGCGGCGGCAACCAAGGACCAGCGCGCCTTGTCCCGCGAGGATGTCGAAGACGTCAGCGATGCGATTCGCCAGATGCGATTGATGCTCACGAGGTACTGACGGTGAATGCTGAGCCGGTCTCATCCGGCGGTGGCACCGAGGCAACGAGGTATGTGCATCCTGTAACAGGTCAATCTGCCGTAATCGACGACCTTACCGGCGAAGTCGTCCACGTCGGTGGTCCCGGGTTTCGCTACAGATGAACGCCCTGCGACTTCCGGAACCTCTGCTCGCCGCGGCGCGGCAAGTCGGACAGGACCTTTGCTGGCCGGCCAAGGAAGGCGAAGCGATCATTCGCGAGTTGGCAAAGCTTGGGCTGGCCATCCTCGGGCTGGAGTTGTGGATGTTCGACGAGGATGACGGGCCGCGTGTTGTCGGGTGGACGGATTATGAGCTCGATCTCAATGCGCCGTGGGATCAAGTTGTTCGCGATGCAGCCGACCGCGCCGAACGCGAGATACTTGAGCATGTTGGGAACAAGGGGCTATGGATCAACATTCAGTGGATCACCAGAGAGGAGGCAAGTCCGCCGGAAGCACACCGCTGAGCAGTCGCCCCACAAACTGCATCTCATATTCGCCCGTCTGGGCCGTACGTTCGACCTTGGGGTGCAACGACGCCCGCACACCGAGCCTCAAGGCCGTCCGGGCGTGCAGTGCGGCGAGATCGCTGAGACCTGGGTTCGGAACTCTCTCAGAAATCGCTCTGTCCCTCAAGCTGGGCAAGCCGCTGGTCGGCCTGGAGACCTGGCGGATAAGTTTGGGGGACACGGAAGCCGATTTTCCACGAGCGGGTTCGCCGCAGGAGGCAGTGGAAATGCTGCTGGACCAACTGGGCCGGGAAGCTGAGAACCCTTAGCCGAAGCTTCTTTGCCCGGCCGACGCTGCAAGTTGCCGAATCGCTTATCGGCCGGACCCTCTACCGTCTGACCGGCGAGGGGCTGGTGTCTGGGAGGATCGTCGAAACAGAGGCTTACTGCGGAACGGATGATCCGAGCAGCCACGCCTTCAAGGGCCCGACTCCCCGCAGCGCGATCATGTTTGGCCCTCCCGGTCATCTATACGTCTACCTCTCTTACGGGATGCACCACTGCGCGAATATCGTCGCCCATTCGTCCGGCCGCGCCGGGGCCGTCTTGCTGCGAGCGGTCGAGCCCGCTGAGGGAAAAGACCTGATGGCGCAGCGAAGAGGGGTAGATTCTCCGATGCTGCTGGCCCGGGGGCCGGGCCGGCTCTGCCGGGCCTTTGCCGTGAGCCTTGCCGACAACGGCGCCGATCTCACGGCCGGGGCCATTTCCATCGGTGCCCGCCGGGTTCTCAGGGCGCCAATTGCCCGCTCGGCCAGGGTGGGCCTGCGGGCGGGGATGGATCAGCCGTGGAGGTTTTACGAGCCTGGCCCCTGGACCAGCCGGCCTTAGTCCGCCGGCTGCTCGCTCGCGAGAATCTCCTGGAGCTGGGCCACCAGCGCGCCGATCACCTCGCCGAGACCGGGCTCCGCAACGTCCGGGGGCGGGGTCTCATTTGGACCGGGTTCTCCGTCCGGCTCCCCATCGGAAGGGGGGTCCTGCTCGTCGTCCTGACCCGGGTCCTGGTCGTCCAGCCGGTCGAGCACCTCCAGCAAGTCGTCGATAATGTCCCCGAGGGCAGAGGTGGGCGACGGCGACGGGGAGGGCGAGGGACTCGGGGCCGGTGTCGGGCTCGGGGAAGGCATCGGGGACGGCGTCGGGCTGGGTGAAGGCGAGGGGCTCGGCGACGGAGATGGGGAAGGCGCCGACGGCGGCGCCACCGGCAAGGGGGTCCCCCCTAGACTGAACGACAAGGTGGTGGAGTGGAACTCAAATGCCCCGATGTCGGGGCTTGCAATGCCGTCGGAATTGCCGTCCTTGGGGACGGCGAGGTTGTCGAGATCCTGGGTATAGCCGACTGCAGACCCTTTATCTATCGCGGGACTCGTGACCAGCAGGTGCAAGTTGCCGGCGGCCGGGTCCACGAATGCGGGGGGAGTTCGCAGGCTGGTGAGGCCGAGGATGAACTGGAGATAGCCGTTCGCGAAGATGTTCCGGGTGTCGCCGAATGGCCCGTCGGCGTATCCGCCCTTCCATGCCACGTCGAAAATATTGTTGCGCGCGGTCAATATTCCTGCGTTGCAGCCCGCGTAGCAGATGAGTCCCTGGGAGTTGCTTCCCAGCAGCTGCGTCGTGTTGTTGTCGACGGTCGTTTCATTAACGGGTCCGAAGACATCCAGGGCGCCACGAGTGACCATGAAGATGGAAGCGGTCAGATCCGATCGCGTGACGTTGTACGAAAAAGTGTTTTTCATCGAGCGCGCGTTCCCCAGTTCCGCAAAGGTGTCGTTCTGCAGCGCCTTGTTGTGGTGGATGGAGTTGCCCTGGCCTCCGTATATCTCAAATGCCGAGCCGTCCCTTCCGTAGTCATAGGAGAAGGCATCGTGCCCGCTGACGGTGTTGTAGGAGATCTCGTTGGCATCTCCCAGAACCAGAAAACCGAATGCACCGGAATCGTCGTTTGAGGGACTCTGGGTCAGCACCGACATCCTGGTGTTGTTGACGATCTCGGAGCGCGTAACGACATTGGATGATGAGCCCGAGTCGATCACGATCCCGGCCGCATTGGCGGAGGCCTTCACCCGTTCAATG
Organism: Actinomycetota bacterium; assembly: GCA_050692975.1. GTDB lineage: Bacteria > Actinomycetota > CADDZG01 > JAHWKV01 > JAHWKV01 > JBOGWH01. The sequence goes on from JBOGWH010000260.1 coordinate 4,269, forward strand.
CGGTTGTTGCTCCCGCGGATTTGGATTCCCGCCCAGACGCAACCGGTCGTGTGAATGTCGGCGACGGTAATGTATGCGCCGTTCAGATAGATGCAGCTATTGCCGCCGTCCGGCAGCGAGCCGCCTCTGATTTCGGGAAGATCCCCGGAGCCGTAAGCTCCGATCGTGATCGGCTGCGTCGCCGTACCGCTGTTGCCGATGCTGAGCGTACCGCTGTAACTGGTCCCTCTTTTGAAAAGGACGCGTTCTCCCGGAGCCAGGGCCACGGCGTTGACCTTGGCCGGCGATTTCCAGGCGGTGGATGTTGAAGTCCCGCTGTTGGTGTCGCTGCCGGTGGTGGAGTCGACGTAGTACGTCGGTGACGGCGGCGGTTCGGGGGGCGGCTTGGTCGTTTGAACAAGCAACTGCGGGGAAAGGGATCCCGCCTCACGGCTCGACAGGGTGATGGTGCTCGATGAGTCGGTGGTGAGGGCGAAGTAGTAAATTCCGTTATCGACCACGAGCCTGGAAACGTCGATGGACGTCCAGGTGCCGCTTTTCAGAGGAGCCGAGGTCGCGGCGATCGACCCCGCGAGTGGAGCGCTGGCATACGTGACGGTTCTTTCGGAAAATTCTCCCGCAAGCGGCCTGACCTGCAGGCCGTAGGAGGAGGATGTCTTTGAGTAGATCTTCAGCGTCGCTCCGGTGACCGGTGCGGTGAGGGCGGTGAAGCTGAATTTCAGCAGCGAGGTATGTACCGGGCTGATGCGCTCGGCCCTCAGGCTGGTGGAGGCCCCGTAATTGGACTTGGCATAGTTGGAAGAAACATACGTATCCGCTACCGGTTTGAAGGTTGAGGTCGTCGTTTGCGCCCCAGCCTCGTAAGCCGGTCCAAGGACGGCCGTGAGGACGGCAAACAGCAGCAGTCCGGCCCGATAGCGGCGGCAGGCAGCCGGCAGGAATTGGTTCGGCAGCGTCCCCATCTCCCTTTTAGTCTTGGTGCAGGTAGGCGGGGTCATGATACCCATGCTGCGCAGCGAGACTACCGGGGAAATTCCGCTGCTTCGATGCGGAAGAGCCGCAGTTTAAGCCCGCCTAGATGTTTCCGCCCTGATTGTCTCTGAGCTTGCGCATCCGTTCCTCTTGCTCCTCCCTTAACTCCTCGGCCTCTCTCTCGAGCCTGCGCTGAAGCCTCCTTTGCTCCCGCGTTTGGTCGCGGATGGCGTCTTCGAGTTCCTCGCGGGCCTCCTCCGCCTGTTCGAGTATCTCCTCGTCGATGGAAGGCGACGGGGCCGGCGCGTAGCAGCCCCCGGCATCGGTCTGAGGCTCGGTCGGCACCTCGGGCGAGACGCCGGGCTCCGGTGACGGCCCGGATCTGGCTCCCAGGCAACGGTAGGCGCCGCCGGCCAGCAGCTTGCGCACCTCGGGGCCCTCAAGGGTGGGAAGCTTCGAGGCCGGAGTGCCCTTGAGCGCCGCGGTCATGAACTCCCGCCAGATCTGGGTCGGCCAGGTTCCGCCGGCCACCCGTATCCGGGTGGACCGGCACTTGGGAGGGATGGCCAGGGGTTCCCCCGCTGCCCCGGGCTTGATCTTGTAGGAAGCCGGGCCGCGGCAAGAGGGCTTCATTTCGATTTCTCCGTCCGGCCAGAACACCGACACCGCGGCCACCAGGTCGGTCCCGGCCCCTCCAACGAACCAGGCGTCCCTCCACTCCTGGGCGGTGCCGGTCTTTCCGAAGGCCGGGCGGCCGATCTGTCCGTTTCGGGACCCGGTGCCCTTTCCTATCACGTCTTGCAGAGCGGTCAGAGC
>JBOGWH010000261.1:0-9418 GCA_050692975.1 Actinomycetota bacterium
GCGCAAGGGGTTGGGGGCAAGAAGGTCATGACCCCAACATATTGGGGTAAAATTAGAAGGTATTCGCCGGGCCCTGCCCGGGAAAGGAGGTAGTTTTGGCCAAAACCGCTGACGATCTCAAGGGCAGCAAGAGCCTCGTCGTAAACAGGTACTTCACCGTCGAGGGAGTGGACCCGTTCGAGGAAGTCGAGTGGGAGGTCCGCGACGCCCGGATCGGTTCGGTGGATTCCGTCGCCTTCGAACAAAAGGAGGTCGAGTTCCCCAGGTTCTGGTCACAAAACGCCACCAACATCGTGGCCCAGAAGTACTTCCGGGGCCCCCAGGGCACCCCGCGCCGGGAGCGCTCGGTCAAGCAGATGATCGGCCGGGTGGTCGATTGGTACACCTCCAGGGGGTCCTCCGATGGCTACTTCGAGTCTCCCGCAAGCGCCGAGATTTTCCGCGCCGAGCTCAAACACCTGCTGCTCAACCAGAAGATGGCCTTTAACTCTCCGGTTTGGTTCAATGTCGGGCTCGTAAACCCCCCACGGGTGTCGGCCTGCTTCATCCTGGACGTCGACGACGAGATGGGCTCGATTCTGAACTGGTACACAGAGGAAGGTCTGATCTTCAAGGCCGGGTCGGGGGCCGGAGTCAACCTTTCGAATCTCCGCTCGTCCAAGGAGCAGCTGTCTTCCGGCGGAACCGCTTCCGGACCGGTTTCATTCATGCGGGGCGCCGATGCTTCGGCGGGAACGATCAAGTCCGGCGGCTCCACCCGCCGGGCCGCCAAGATGGTCGTACTCGACGTTGACCACCCCGACATCGAGGAGTTCATCTGGTGCAAGGCGCACGAGGAAAAGAAGGCACGCGCCCTTCGCGAGGCCGGGTTCGACATGGACCTGGATGGGCGTGATTCCTATTCGCTGCAGTACCAGAACGCCAACAATTCGGTCGGGCTGACCGATGAATTCATCGCCGCCTATCTCGAGGACCGCGACTGGGACCTCAAAGCGGTCAAGGACGGCCGCACGATAAAGACGCTGAAGGCTCGTGAGCTGATGCGCGAGATCGCCCAGGCGGCCTGGGACTGCGCAGACCCCGGGGTCTTTTACCTGACGACGATGAACAAGTGGCACACGTCCCCTTCGGAGGGACCGATCCGGGCGACCAACCCCTGCGGCGAGTACGTCAGACCGGCCAATACCTCCTGCAACCTGGCGTCTTTACGGCTGACCAAGTTCCTGGGGGAAGGCGGCGAGTTCAAGGTTGACGACTTCGTCGCGGCGGTGGAGACGACTTTGACTGCCATGGATGTTTCGGTGACGAATGCCGAATACCCGACCCCCAAGATCACCGAGATGGTGGCCAACTATCGTGAGCTGGGTCTGGGCTACACCGATCTCGGCGCCCTCTTGATGGACCAGGGGGTTGCATACGACTCCGACGCCGGGAGGGCGTGGGCGGCATCGATCACGGCGCTGATGGCCGGCGCAGCCTACAGGCGGTCGGCGGAGCTGGCCGCGGCCCTGGGCCCGTATCCGGGCTGGACCAGGCCGGGCAACAAGGAGTCCCATCTCAACGTAATCCGGATGCACCGCGAGGCGCTTTCGGGCATAGACCGGTCCCTGGCGCCCCCGGAGATACTGGCCGCGGCCGAGGCGGAGTGGGCCCGGGCCGAGGAGCTCGGTGAGCTGTACGGCTACCGCAACGCCCAGACCACGCTGATCGCCCCGACCGGAACCATTTCGTTCTTGATGGACGCCGACACCACCGGGATCGAGCCCGACCTTGCGCTGGTCAAGATGAAAAAGCTGGTGGGGGGTGGAACGATGAGGATCGTCAACCAGCGGGTGCCCGGGGCTTTGAAGCGGCTCGGATACGCACCCAACGAAATCTCGGAGATCGTCGATCACATATCTGAGCACGGCTCGGTGCGGGAGGCTCCGCATTTGAAAGACGAGCACCGTTCGATATTCGATTGTGCGATGGGGGACAGCCCCATCCATTACTCCGGGCACGTGCGAATGATGGGGGCGGTGCAGCCCTTCCTCTGCGGTTCCATAAGCAAGACGGTCAACATGCCCCAGGACGTCACTGTGGAAGATATCGAGCAGATCTATATCGACGGATGGAAGATGGGGCTGAAGAACATGGCCCTTTACCGGGACAACTGCAAGGTCGCTCAGCCGCTGAACGTCGGCAAGAAGGAGCCGGCCGCAGTGGAGGACTCCGAGCAGCCGAAGCCGGTGCGGCGGAGGCTGCCCCGCAAGCGAACGGCCAAGACGATGTCGTTCAGGATCGCCGATTGCGACGGATACGTCACTGCAGGGGAATATCCCGACACTGGCGAGCTTGGAGAGATCTTCTTGAAGGTCGCCAAGCAGGGCAGCACCCTTGCGGGGATTATGGATGCCTTCGCGATCAGCGTTTCTCTCGGCCTGCAATACGGGGTCCCCCTGCGGGCCTACGTCGAGAAGTTCATAGCAATGCGCTTCGAGCCATCGGGTGTAACCGACGACGCCGACTTCAGATTCGCCAGTTCCCTGGTGGACTACATCTTTCGTCGCCTGGCAGCGGATTATCTGAGCCCGCAGGAGCGTGAAGCGATCAACATCAAGACCACCGGCGAGCGCCAGGCTGCTCTGGAGCCTTCTTCGGAGGAGCCTTCGCCGCCGTCCGGGGGCGGAGGCACAATCGGGGGCGGAGGCGCCAACGGGGGCTCAAATGGAGGATCCCACGGGGGCGCGGCGATGAAGGGCAACGGCGGTTCGACCAGAAGCGCCGGGGCGCATCCCGCATTTGCGTCCGGCGGGTCTTTGAAGTCAAAAGAGCTGTCCTTCCGTGACCCCGCGACCATCGATGCTCCCTTCTGTTACACCTGCGGCATCTCGATGCGGCCCTCAGGTTCGTGCTTTGTGTGCGAGTCGTGTGGGACTACCAGCGGCTGTTCGTGACGCGCAATGTGCGAGTCATGCGGGATTACCGGGGGCTGCTCATGACCTGGGGTCATGCTGCGTCGATTGCGTACCAGGTACGCGGCGCTCCTGCCGCCTGGCGCTCTCCGCCCAACCAGCGCCCCAACAGATAAATGGTCTGTCCTTTCTGCGGTCATCCGGAGGATCACGTAGTCGACTCCCGGGCGGTCGAGGAGGGCAAGGCCATTCGCCGGCGCCGGGAGTGCGAGAAGTGCACCCGCCGCTTCACCACCTATGAGCGCCTGGAGGAGTCGGGGCTCATGGTCGAGAAACGTTCCGGTGACCGGGAACCTTTCGACAGGGACAAACTTCTTTCAGGATTGCGCAAGGCCTGCGTTAACCGTCCCGTGGCCCCGGAAGCACTGGACAAGTTGGCCGACGACCTTGTCGAATCGGTCAGGGAGCAAGGCCGCAGCGTCGTGAACACAGCCGATCTGGGCAAGGAGATTCTGGAGCGCTTGAGGGTTCTGGACGACGTTGCGTATCTGCGCTTCGCCAGCGTGTACAAGGACTTCCAGGAGCTCAATGATTTTGAGAAGGAGCTGGGTCTGCTGCAGAAAAAGGTGCCTCCCAAACAGCGGGCCGGTTCTCGAAAGTAGGCATGATGGGCGATGGCCGGGTGCAGGTGAAGGTTTTGCGCCTGGACCCGGATCTTCCTATGCCGGTCAGGGCGCATTCCAGCGATGCCGGCTTCGACCTCCTTGCGGGCGCGGACGTGTCTTTAAAGCCGGGGGAGCGGGCCCTGATCCCGACGGGTCTGGCTGTCGCGATTCCCGATGGTTATGCAGGGTACGTCCAGCCGAGGTCGGGCCTTGCCGCGCGACACGGTCTCGGGTTGCTTAATTCTCCAGGCCTGATCGACCCGGGTTACCGGGGGGAGATCAAACTCATTGCCATCAACCTGGACCCCTACGAGCCCCTGCATCTGTCCCGCGGGGACCGCGTGGCTCAGCTGGTGATTCTTCCGGTTCCCGCGGTGGACCTGGTTGAGGTCTCCGAATTGCCCGGCTCGGCCCGGGGGGATGGGGGATTCGGCTCGACGGGCCAATAGGCTCCGGAGCCACGCAGCGGCCCCCGTCGGGGCAGGATCTTCCGCCCCAAGAAGTACCGGAACCGGGTTGCTTTAAGATCTGCCCCAACTTTGCTTCAGGTTGATCACCTGCTCATAGCAGGTCTGCTGAAGGGGGCGTTGTTCTGTTTTTGTGCCGGCCCCGCCCTCGGATCCATTTTCTTGGAGAGCCTGGGCCGTTTGGATTTGAGCTTGCTAGGCAGGCCTGACGTTGACGGCCTGTGGGCCCTTCTGGCCCTGGGTGATCTCGAATTCAACCACCTGTCCCTCGGACAGCGACTTGAATCCCTGTCCTACGATCGCGGTGTGATGAACGAAGGCATCCTCGCCGCCTTCCTGGGAGATGAAACCAAAACCCTTTTCGTCGCTGAACCATTTAACTGTTCCACGCATACGGTATTTCCTCCTTCCTATACTCGAAGAAATTGAGCCGCCGGATCATAAAAAAAGCCGTGGGGCCCGTACTGTCAAGCTCCACGGCTGTCTTCGGTGAAACCAACGAACTCTTTCCATTGAAGTGTAGCAGTACCCATGGCCGGGGGGAAGTCATCTCCGCCTTTGGCTTCAGATCGCGGGCGGCTCCGGATGCCCTGGGGGCTCCATCGCTTTGACCTCCCGGGGGTTTGCCCCGCCCGGGGTTTGCCACGGGTGGTGGGTGCCCGGCCGGGGTTCGCCACGGGTAGGCGGTGCCCGGCCCGGGTTGTCACGAGGTGGGGGTGCCCGGCCGGGGGTTTGCCCACGGGTGGTGGGTGCCCGGCCCGGATTGTCACGGGGTGGCGGTGCCCGGCCCCGGGTTGTCACGGGATGGCGCTGCCGGGGCCGGAGCGCAATCTAATCAAATAGCGGCTGGAGAACAAGAGCGGCGGTCAGGGAGATGACGACAATCGCAAATGCCCAGGTAATCGCCGTATAAACGGGGCCGTTCGCCCGGTCTCCCATCAGGCGGCGGCTGCCGGCCAGGCGGAGGGTATAGACCAGGATAATCGGCAGCAATATCCCGTTCATGGTCTGGGCGACGACCATCAATTGGACGAGGTGGATCTTCGGAATTAGGACAACCGCCGCCCCCACAATCAGCATCCCGGTGAAGATGGCGTTGAAAAAAGGAGCCCGGTCCCAGCCTTTTCCAACGCCCGACTCCCAGCCGAAGGCCTCGCAGACGACGTAAGCGGTAGTGAGCGGCAGTATGGCCGCCGCCAGCACGGAGGCACCGATCAGGCCGATGGCGAATAGCGACCGCGCCTGCGTTCCGGCGATTGGAGCCAGGGCCCTTGCGGCGTCCCCCGCAGAATCGATGGGGGTTTTCGTCGCAAAGAGGGTTGCCGCTGTGGCAATGATGATGAAGAAGGCAATCACATTGGTGAAGCCGGCGCCTGAGATTACGTCCAGCCTGGTCAGCGGATAGTCCTCTGCGGTTACCCCCTTATCCCGCACGTAGGACTGAATGAAAAACTGCCCCCACGGTGCAACCGTTGTCCCCGTTATGGCGATGGCCAGCATCACGAACCCGGGCGAGGTGTTGAAGGTCGGGACAACGAGGCTTTTGCCAACCGCACCCCAGTCCGGGCCGGCCATGATTCCCGACACGATGTAGGCGAGATAAAAAAAGACAAAGACCAGAAAGATTCGCTCCACCCTTCGGAACGAGCCGCTCGATACGATCAACCAGACTCCTGCTGCGGCGATCGGGACGCTGAGGTACTTCGATAGGCCGAAGATCTCGAATCCCGCCGCCAGCCCGGCAAACTCTGCTGCGGTGACCCCGAAATTCGCGATCAGCAGAGTGACCAGAGCTACCACCGCCGCCTTCAGGCCGAACTCTTCCCGAATCAGGTCTGCGAGTCCCTTGCCGGTGACGGCTCCCATGCGTGCGCCCATCTCCTGCGTGATGGCAAGGAGGATGGTCAACAGTGCAAGGATCCACAGCATGTCGTAGCCCCAGCGGGCTCCTGCGGTGGAGTAGGTCGTTATTCCCCCCGCATCGTTGTTCGCCGCAGCAGTGATGAGGCCGGGCCCCATGACCGCCAGGTAGGCAAAGATCGGAATTCTGGGAGGACGCAGGCGGGGAACTCGGGGGAGCGGCATTTGTGGAATCTTACTCGTGGTGGTTGCCCGGCCCCCGGGGCGGGAGGCGTGGTTCCGTGGGTGCTTAGAAGCTTGGTAGGTTGTTCGTCGCCTGCCTGAGCCTGCCTGAGCCTGAGGCTGCTTGCTTCTCGCGGGCGGTAGTAAAATGACCCGCGGGGGCGCTACGATAGTCCCTTCAGGCGGACGTGGCTCAGTTGGTAGAGCATCACCTTGCCAAGGTGAGGGTCGCCGGTTCGAATCCGGTCGTCCGCTCCAATTTTTTTCGGCTGAGTCCGTCGCGCGGCACCGGCCTGCCGATCGAGGCCTCGCCGGGGCTCAGCCGGGACGAATCTGTGGCAGAAACGAGACGTGGGTCCTGGCTGTCCCGCGGTCGTGCTGGGTCAAGCGGAGGTGCAGCGCGATTGCGCCAGAGGCTAGGGCCGCCCAGACGCACCAGATCGAGATAAAGCCGGCGCTCAGAAGCGCTGCGAACGTCGCGGCGGCCGCCAGATTTACCGCGCCGAAGACGACCACATGCCGGTACCCCGAAAGAAGCAACGGGACGCAGGTCGCAACAACATAAAGGGCCACGATCAATCCTCCCGCCTTCATCGGTACCTCATAGGCCAGGTAAAAGCGCTCGGCCGAGACCGATATCGGGCCCCGAGCCAGGAAGTAGCCCAGAGCCAGCGAAACGCCGGTGCCCAGGGCCAGAAAAGGCAGCATTCGTCGGCGGCCCGTAGATGAAGGCTCAATGCCTATGACTCCTGCCGGAACCAGGATCGGCAGAATACAAAAGGCGAGGACCAGGTAGGTCACGGTCGCGAGACGACCGGTTCCGGTCGAGACCTGCCCGCTGTGGCTCCACCAGACGAACGTCTCTACCAGCGTGTGGGCGCCGAGAAGAAGCGGAAGAGAAGCAAGAGAAATTTCCCTACGGTTGCGGACGTGGGCCATGCTGTCTACGCCGATGGCCATGATGGCCATGCCCGTGACAAGATCCGCCTCGGGCGAGAAACACATAGTCCATTCTATATCAAAAATGCTATAAGAACCCCGGGCGCGTTTGGGGGGCCATCCTGGGTGCTGTCTATGCCTAGTCCCACTTGGCCGGCCAGCCGGCTGCGCCGAGCATGGCACGATTGTGTGGTGGAAAGGAACTTGAGTGCGCGCGAGTTCGAGGCTCTTGTAGGCAGCGCGCTCGACGAACTGCCGGAAGATCTCACCCTCCAAATTTCAAACCTCGATGTGTTCGTTGAAGACAGCCCATCGGAAGAGGATTTACAAGGCGGCGAGGCCGCCTCGGACCTGCTCGGGCTTTACCAGGGCATCCCCTTAACGGAGCGGGAATCAGGCTATTGGGGAGTGTTGCCCGACCGCATCACGTTGTTTCGCCGCAACCTGGAGGACGCTGCTGAATCACCAGAGCACCTCAAGACCCTTGTACGGGAAACGGTCATTCACGAAGTCGCTCACCATTTCGGAATCGACGACGACAGGCTGGAGGAATTGGGCTGGAGCTAAGTCCCTTTCCCGAATGCCATCACCGTCGGGGCCACGGACCTAGGTTCGGTGCTGATGGCTCTGTGGCCCCCGCCTTCGAGGACCTCGAGGCGAGCGTTGGTGAGAACCCGACTCAATACGTGGGCGCCGTTGGCGATGGCGCTGCTGCTTCGGCTTCCGGAAAGAAGCAGTGTCCGAACAGTTAATTTGTCGAACTTTTTGGGATCGAAGTCCTTTTCCGCCCGGCACTCTCTGGGAACTGTGTGGGCATAGGCAAACCGGTTCCCCCAAGTGGGTTCCTCCCGCAGCGCCATTAGCTCCTCGATGGTGAAGTCCGATTCGGCGAAGAACTTGAGAACGACTTCCTCTTCCCGGCCATCCTCGATCAACTGCTCCATAGCCTCTATAGAACCTTCGGTGTAGGGAAAGTCGACGCGGGGCTCGTAGAGGACGACGCCGGCGATGCTGTCGCTCAGGATTGCGGCCTCAAGAGCGCAATTGGCTCCGAACCCGTGCCCGATCACGATCACAGGCTCGCCGATGGACTCGAGGAGACCCAGAACGTCGCCGGCCTCCTTCTGAAGAGAATGGGTCTGCGAATCCCCGCTCTTGCCCCGGCCCCGTCTCTGCATGAGATAGAGGCTGAACTGGCTCTCCAGCAGGGCCGCAAGCGGCTTGAAGAACGAATCCGACTCGGCCGTGCCGTGGACCAGAAGCATGGCCGGCCCGCTTCCCCTTGCGAAGGCCACTACGGGCGTGCCATCCTCTGAAACAACGGTGACGGCTCCAAGGGGATCGTCCATCAGGATTTCGCTAATGGACCCCCTCCTCTTGTCGCACGTGGCTTATCTGGTGGCGGCCCAGGGCCGTTCCCCATTTCCGACCTGGCGGTGCGTTCGGGCTGTGCCCGGGCGGTGCCACCCTTCCGACCTTGCACTGCGTTCGGGCTGGCCCGGGCGTTTTCCACATTCCGACCTTGCACTGCGTTCGGGCTGTGCCCGGGCCGCCTCGCTGGTCGTTACGACATTGGCAGACGCATTCGAAATTGGAAAAAACTGCTGCTTGTCTTGATTGACTGGGTATGAAATCTGTGGGGAATTCTTTGTTCGCACCCGGCATATACGCGTGCACGATTCGAAAGGGGTGACCAATGAGCCAAAAGAAATCATTCTGGGGATCTTTACCCGGATTTATGACCGGTCTGGCCGGCATCATCACGGCGGCTCTGGGTGTCGTCGGGGTGCTTAACGCCAATTCCGGGCAGCCGGGGGATTCGCCCAGCGCCCCATCCCCCTCGGGGTCCCCGTCGCGACAGGCCGGACGAGCAGGGGCGAGCCTTTCTCCGACGGAGCTTAGTTTCGGATCAGAAGCAGTAGTAGCCTCCTCCGACACCTTGACTCTGACGCTCACCAACACCGGCGAGAAAAAACTGAATGTTGAGGGGGCGGACCTAGGCGGATCCGATGCCTCCCAATTCCAGATCGTGGAAGACGAATGCTCGAAGGAACAATCTGTTCCGGCCGAAGGTGAGTGCCGGATCGATCTGCGGTTTGCTCCCAGCTCGGTGGGCAATTTCCGGGCGAAGCTGACCATCCGGCACAACGCAGGGGGCTCCCCGAGTGAGGCAGTACTGACCGGCGAAGGGGTCTTGTTGAAGGTGTGAGTGGTAACGGATTCGGGATCGCGAATGCTGTGTGGCTCAAAAGATGTCCGCTGGCTCGGACCGGATTTCTGCCCGGTCCATTCTGAGCGCAGTACCGTCGGTTCCGTGGGCGGAGCTCCTGCGGGCGGAGCTCCTGCGGGCGTAGCTCCTGCGGGCGTAGCT
>JBOGWH010000262.1:0-2783 GCA_050692975.1 Actinomycetota bacterium
AAGCCGATGAGCTTGCGGGCCCGCGAAATGTCGGGGATCCGCCGGGGCATGTCCTCGAAACCGGCCTCATACACTTCCTCATAGGGCACCAGGCGCACGTTGGATGCCGAGCCGGTCTTGTCCACGATGGTCTTGGCGAGATCCATGATCGAAATCTCGTCGGTGGACCCGAGATTGACGGCCAGGCCCTCGGCTTCCTTGCATTCCATCAGGGCCATAAGTGCAGGGACGATGTCGCCCACGTAGCCGAAACAGCGCGACTGCGTGCCGTCGCCGTGCACCAGAAGATCGTCACCCCGCAAGGCGGCCTCGATCAACCGCGGGATCACCATTCCGTACTGGGAGGCCTGCCGGGGCCCGACGGTGTTGAAAAGCCGGACAATAACGACCGGCAGCCCTTTGGATTGCCAGTAAGCGTGGGCCAGAATCTCGTCGACTGCCTTGGAGGTCGAATAGCTCCACCGGCCCACCAGCGGCGAGCCCAGCAGCCGGTCACCGTCCTCGTGCAGAGGGAAATTCGGGCTTTTTCCGTAGATCTCCGACGTGGACGTAACCAGGACTTTGCGGCCGTGCTTGTGCGCCTTTTCCAGGACCACTTCCGATCCGCGAATGTTGGTCACCAGTGACTCAAGTGGGCGCTCGACGATTAGCTTGACTCCAACTGCCGCAGCGAGATGGAAAACGACGTCGCTTCGGCCGACCAGATCGTCCATCAGGTCTGCGTTCAGTGCCGAGCCCCGCACGAACTCGAAATTCGGGTTACTCAGGTGCGCATGGATGTTCTCGTGGCGCCCGGTGGCCAAGTTGTCCAAAGCGATCACGCCGTCGCCCCGTTCCAGGAGTGCGTCGACCAGGTGGGAGCCGATGAAGCCGGCGCCGCCGGTTACGAGTGCACGCATTTTGGGCCGAGCCGGATCATTGCCTTCTCCCTAGGGATCCCGTCGCTGAGCTGGCGGGGACTAGCTTGCAGTTTAGAGCAGCTTGGCTGCGGCGATGATGGCGCCGGCGTAGGGAATCAGAAACCCCGCCAGCGCAAAAAACATCGTGCGAGTCTGGGCGCTCAACTGCGTGCTCAGTGTGGATGTTTCGGCTCTATAGCCTGCAACGATTCTGTGCTCCATGGCCTCCATACGCAGGTTGGTGGCCTCTCCCAGGGCGTTGATGTCGCGCTGGAGGGCGTCGAGATCGCGCTTGGTGGCGCGCTGGAGGACGTCGAGATCGCGCTTGGTGGCCACGTCGGCCCATCCCACGGGAGGAAGCATCGACATCAGCGTATCTGCCGGCTCGGGGCCGAGCACGTCTTCGAGTCTTGTGTGCAGGTCATGTCTTGTTTTCTCGGTCAGTCCCATTTTCCGCTCCTTTCAGGCCGTCCGCAAGGGACTACGATGGGAAGCGGGTAAGACAATAGCGGCGACCTATGACAACGGCGGCCGGGGGGCTTCTTAGAGCAGCTTGGCTGCGAGCAATAGGACGGCCGTGAAGAAAATCCAAATCACCGGGAGCGCAAGTAAAAACGTTTGAGTTTGGGCCTGGAACCCCCTGGCTATGTCTGCGACGATTCTGTCGGTCATGGCCTCCATGCGCAGTGACATGTTGTCGTTTCGGAGCGAGCGGACCTCCCGCCGAAGGGCTTCGAGCTCGCTGTCGGCAGCGACTTCGTCCCATCCCCTCGGAGGTAGCATCGACATCAGCGTAGCCCGGCGAGAGCCCGCCGGGCGGCAAGACGCATACGGTCGAGCATGGAAGTGCTGTAAGCGACAAAGAACTCACGGTCCGAGGTAAGGCGACCTTCCCAGGTGGCCCGACCGCCGGCAACCTTCATCCCCGGGGTCATGTCCGTAGCGACCGCTCCCGGCGGGAGATCGACGGTGAGGCGAAACTTGTCGGGGCGAAGGGCGGCCTGGCGCTGCACCACTAGCCTGTACACTCCGTCCGCAACTGGATCGGGCTTCAGGTCAAACTCCAGTTTCGCCTCTTCTCCTGCCCTGACCTCGAGGAATCTGGAGAGGACCGAAAGTCCCCGTTCCGATTCACTTTCTACGCCCACCGCCTTGCCGTCCAGCCGGGCCCCGGTGGCCTCGGTACGCCCGCCCGCGTACAGGCTGAGAAAAGATCGGTTCAATCCAGCGGGGTCGGGCAGATTGCTGTACGGGCCGCTTATGTACGAGGGCACCCCGGTGGACGGCGTCCGGTTGTCCAGAGTTACCGAGGCGGTCGATGCGACCTCCCCACCGGCTGCAACTTTTGCCTTGTATTCGATCACCCTGTGGGCGTAGAAATCGACCTTGTTGCCGGCGGCGTTTTGGCCCACCACCAGCAGGTAGTCGTCGGCCGGCCGGCGCAAAGAGCCATCCACCCCCATGGCCTTTAGGGACTTTGCCTCTCCCCGCGTCCAGATCTGCATGTGCTTCTCGCCGAACAGACCGCCCATTACGGGCGCCAGCCTTCGAAGGTCCAGTCCTTCCGAAGACAGCAGGCGCCCCCACACCTCCCGGCCGCCCCGGAGCAGAAAGTCGGCCCGGTCGGGCTTGTCGGGATATTTGGCGTAGGCCCGGTTCAAGGCCACGTCCACGAAATTCTCGGCGGTGAGCGGCTCCGGCCAATCGGGCACCGAAACCGGCCCAGTAACGCCCAGCAGTCGCCCCAGCGCCACGGCATCGGCTGCGATGACACCATCGATCCCCTGGCCGGTCCTCGCTTGCCACATTTGCGCGATCAGCCCTGCGCTGGTCGGAAAATCGGGAGTCATGTTGACGTTTTGCCAGATGCTCCGGGCTGCGAAT
>JBOGWH010000263.1:0-1466 GCA_050692975.1 Actinomycetota bacterium
GGTCGGAACATGACCCGGTTTAGCCCGTTGCGAAAGCCCTGCCTTGCGCTGGCTTTCTCGCAAAACCTTTCCGAAATCCATTAATGCCAACCAGCGCGGCCCTGACCGATTCCTTCCGTTAGGTACGGATGCCAAATTAATCCCTAAATTATTAGTGATATTATCTCCTAAATGCTGCCATACAAGCAAAGCCGAACGCTCACAGCGTACTTCAAGGAGTTGGACGATTGGCGCTCCCGGCTGGACGCCAAAGAACCTCTCCCGGCTGCCTGGGCCGGCCGCCTGCGACGAGACCTGGAAGCGGAAGCGGTTGCTGCCTCGACGATAATGGAGGGGGTTGCCGTGACGGTCGACCATGTACGGCGAATCCTCGCCGGCGACCAGGCCGTGCCTGCAGACGACAAAGCCAGGCAGCTGGTGGTCGGTTATGGGCAGGCCATGAATTTCGCCATGCGAAGGGCGGATGACCCCGCATTCGAGTGGAGTCGCGAGTTAATCGTGGGGCTTCACGACCGGGTTCTCGCCGGGCGGGGCGAGCTGGGCGCCGGGCTCCTGCGAACGGGCCCTGCCCTGGTAGTCGAAACGGTCTCAGGCAAGACGCTGTTTGCGCCGGCGCCGGCCGAGAAACTGGGGGGCCTGATCGACCAGGCCTGCGACCAGATGACCAACTCGAAAGCGCATCCCGCCGCGAAATCAGGCTGGATCCACATAGCGATTGCGGCCATCCATCCCTTTAAGGACGGAAACGGACGAATCAGCCGGGTACTCGCCTCGCTGGCCATGTACCGGGAAGGATTCAGGCGAAAAGAGTTCACGTCTCTGGAGGAGTGGTGGGGAGCCCACAGGTCGCACTACTACACCGCTTTCTCATGCCTCGGCGACAGCTTCGACCCGCGGGCCGATGTAACAGGCTTCGTCGAGGCACACGTCAAGGCTCAGCTGGCCCAGGTTCGGGGACTCGATCTAAGAGAAAGGGTGGAGCGGCGAATCTGGATAGCCCTCGAAGATCTGACCGAGCAGTCGGGAGTGGCGCGACGCGCGGCAAATGCGCTGTGGGACGCGTTCTTTGACCGCCCGGTCAGCGCAGGCTATTACAGGGCCCTGGCCGAGGTGAGCCCGGCCACGGCGACCAACGATCTGGCGCTGGCTGCGGCGGCCGGGCTGTTAAGAGCCCGGGGCCGCGCCCGGGGCCGGACCTATGAAGCAGGACCGAACCTGTTTCCGAATGTGGCCCACGCTATCGGTCTGGAGGGCAAACTGGAGGGTCAAGAACTCAAGTCCGCCATTATCGAAATTCTGACCTCTCGGGAAACCTAATGGAATACCGGGGTAGCCTGAGCGGGTGCAGGCCCCCACCGCCCTTCTCGTCGACGCATCAAGTCTGATCTACAGGGCCTTTTTTTCCACTCCGGAGACGATCAGGGCCCCCGACGGAATGCTGGTCAACGCCGCCCACGGGTTCATCA
>JBOGWH010000264.1:0-3163 GCA_050692975.1 Actinomycetota bacterium
AGATAGAAGCGGCCGGGGACCTGCAGGTCGATGCCCACCACACCGTCGAGGACGTCGGCATAGTCCTGGGCGAGGCGCTGATCTCGGCGCTGGGCGACAAGAAGGGCATCCGGCGCTACGGGGCCGAGACCGTGCCGATGGACGAGGCCCTCGTTCAGGCCGCCCTGGACCTCTCGGGCCGCCCCTGCCTGGACTACCGGGTGGATGTGCCTGCCGAGGCCATCGGCAACTACGACCCCGACCTCACCGAGGAGTTCTTCAACGCATTCGTCCGCTCGTCACAGATGAACCTGCACATCCGCCAGCTCGCCGGAAGAAACTCACACCACATCACCGAAGCGGTGTTCAAGGCGGTTGCCCGCGCTCTGCGCAGCGCCACCGAGATCGACCCGCGCACCGCCGAGCGTATCCCTTCGACCAAAGGGGTCCTTTGAGCGCCGCGCCGACGGCAGGGATAGTGGACTACCGGATGGGCAACCTCGCCAGCGTGGGCAAGGCGCTGGAGCGATCGGGCGCCACGCCGGTCGTTTCCGACGACCCCGACGTCCTCAACGAGTCCGACCTGTTGGTCCTGCCGGGCGTCGGCAACTTCGCCGCCGGGATGCACCATCTCACCGACCTCGGCCTCGCCGACCTGGTCGGCAAATGGGCCGCGGACGAAAGACCGCTACTGGGCATCTGCATGGGGATGCAGATGCTCTTCGGCGAGTCGGAAGAGGGCCCGAGCCCGGGCCTGGGCATCCTCGCCGGCCGGGTCCAGAAGTTCCAGACCGACCTCAAGGTCCCCCACATGGGCTGGAACACGATCGAGGTGGCCGGCTCGGAGGCCTTCGGGCCATTCGACGGCAAGAGCTTTTACTTCGTCCACTCCTACGTATGCGTGCCGTCTGAGGTCAACGGGGGGGCCTCGACCGAGTACGGGCAGAGGTTCTGCTCGGCGGTCGACGCCGGCCACATCGTAGGCGTGCAGTTTCACCCCGAGAAGAGCAGCACCGACGGGCTGGCCCTTCTGTCTGCCATCGTCACGTACCTTACGTAAACCTTGGCGATCGACGTTTTCGTCGCCGTCGACCTGTCGGAAGGCCGCGTGGTGCGGTTGACCAGAGGAGACATGGCCGCCAAGACCGTTTACGCCGACGACCCCGTCGGGGCCGCATCCGCCTGGGAGGCCGAGGGCGCCCGCTGGCTGCACCTGGTCGACCTCGACCGGGCCACCGGCTCGGGGCCGGGCAACGGCGACACGATAAAGCAGATTCTCGAGGCGGTCTCCGTCCCGGTCCAGATCGGCGGCGGGATCCGCTCGGTCGAGGAAGGCGTCGAATGGGTCTCCCGCGGGGCCGCGCGGGTGTGCTTCGGGACGAAGGCGGCCGACCCGGTGTTTCTTGCCGAAGCCGTGTCCGCCCTCGGCCAGGCCCTGGTCGTATCGCTGGATGCCCGCAACAACAAGGTGGCGGTACAGGGGTGGCTGGAGGACACCGGACGCGAGGTGGATGCATTTGTCGAATCGGTAGTTTCGGCCGGAGCATCACGGATCATGTTCACCGACATCAACCGGGACGGAACCCTATCCGGACCGAACCTGGAGGCGCTGGAAGCGGTGTTGGAGGCCGCCGGGGTCCCGGTCATCGCTTCCGGGGGCGTTACGCACGCCTCGGACATCTCCGCTCTCGCTTCGCTTGAAAGACGCGGTCTCGAGGGCGTGGTGGTCGGGCGGGCCCTCTACGGCGGCTCGCTCACTCTCCGGGACGCTCTAAAGGCGACCGGGGTGCGATGCTGAGCAACCGCGTTATCCCGTGCCTGGACGTGGACGACGGACGCGTGGTGAAGGGAGTCAAGTTCGTCGACATCGTTGATGCGGGGGATCCCGTCGAGCTCGCGGCTCACTACGAGGCAGAGGGAGCGGACGAACTGGTCTTCCTGGACATTACCGCCTCTCACGAACGGCGCGACACCATCTACGAGCTCGCTCACCAGACGGCCGAGCAGGTTTTCATACCTCTGACGGTCGGAGGAGGGGTCCGCACCGTCGACGATGTGCGAAGGCTCCTGCGGGCCGGGGCCGACAAAGTGGCGGTCAACACCGCCGCCGTCGAGAACCCCGATCTGATCTCACAGGGGGCGCGGCAGTTCGGGGCCCAGTGCATGGTGGCTGCCATCGACGCCAAGAGGGCGGGGGATCGCTGGGAGGTTTACACGCACGGAGGGCGGACCCCCACCGGGGTCGATGCGGTCGAATGGGCCGCCCGGGCGGAGGCCCTCGGCGCCGGCGAGATTCTGCTGACCTCGATGGACCGGGATGGCACCCAGCAGGGATACGACCTGGACTTGCTCCGGGCGGTCGGGTTCCGGGTCCACATCCCGGTAATCGCTTCGGGAGGGGCTGGCATGCCGCAGCACTTCTCGGAGGCGGTCCTCGAAGGAACCGCCGACGCGGTGCTCGCGGCCTCTCTTTTCCATTTTCGCCGGCTGAGCGTCGCAGAGGTGAAAACCCATATGAAGACGTCTGGGATCCCGGTCAGAGCGTGACGACTTGCGCCCGGTGGTGCAGATTCGAAAAGCTATCGGTTGGAGATTTTTTCGCGAATTAAAGCTAGGCTTCGGGCGGTGCTGGGGAGGGGTCATCGCAGGATCGGGCTGAACCATGAGAGACGACTACGACGACGACGAGACGGTAGAAACCTACGTCTCCCGCAAACGCGAGCCGGGCGACCGCCCGCCGGTACGTAAGCCGGGCGGCGCCGGAGGATTCGACCAGATGCCCAACGTGCTCTGGGGCCGGGTGGTCGCCCTTTTCGCAATCCTGCTTTTTACGTTTCTGCTCGGCCGGGCATGTGCTCCCGAAGGCGTCCCGCAGAGCCGCCTGGAAGAGACCGAGCAGGAGCTGGCAGAAGCTAAAGCCGACCTCGAACAGGCCAGGAAAGCCACGCCCACCCCTGCCGCTACATTTCCGACCACCGTCCAGACGACCGCTCCGGCGGTTACCGCCACCCCGTCACCCACGGCCACCGCTGCGGCCGCCACACGCACGCAGACCTACACGGTTAAATCGGGAGACACGCTCCTGGGGATCTCAAAGACTTTTTATGGCACCACCAGGTACGCCGACCTGATCAAAGAGGCCAACCAGATACCCGACACGACCGCCCTGACGGTGGGCAAGAAG
>JBOGWH010000265.1:0-2279 GCA_050692975.1 Actinomycetota bacterium
AGATAGGGCAGGCTGCTGGCTTCATCGGGGTTCACCGCGACCACGAACTTTCCCAAATCAAAACTCATCCGATGGCCCTTACCGTTACCGGCTAAGTTTCTCGAGCACTTTTACGGCCTGGGGGAGGGTGGAAACGGCAATTACGCGCATTTTCCCGCCGGCCGCCTCCCGGGCATCGTCGGCCTCCTCGGCCGGAACCAGGAAGATCTCCGCCCTGCCCTGGTCGGCGCCTCGGATCTTTTGAGAAACCGCCCCCACGGCCCCCACCAGTCCGGTTCGCTTTCCGGGATTGGTAATCGTCCCCGTTCCTGCGATGATCTTGCCCCCGGTCAGATCTCCGGGGGTCAGCGAATCGTAAACGGACAGGGCGAACATCAGGCCAGCCGAGGGCCCCCCGACATCCCCGGCGGTAGCCCGTATCGGGACCGGAAGCTCCCGGTTCTGGATCACCACAACGCCAATGCGGGCCTTGCCCGACCGGGGATCTTCCACCGTCTTTACCCGAAATTCCCTGATCCGCCCGTCGCGGCGCACGGCCAGTTCGACGACGCCGCCCGGCCGGCGTTTCCCGATCTCGGCGGTGAGGTCGGCCAGGCGGACAATCCGCGCCTTCCCGGCCCTGGTGATCACGTCGCCGGGACGAAGCACTCGCGCGGCGGGGCTCGTTCCGGACGTTTCACGCACGAAGGCGCCGTCGGGCCTGCTGCTCATCCCCAGTTCGGCGAGCGCGGCCACGGCGCCCTCCTGCTGGCTCTCGCTCATCTGCGCATCGTGGACCCGGTCGGTCTGCGTGCGGCTGGCCCCGCGGGGGAATACTGACTCGCGTGCGACCAAATCTCTGTCCGGATCGAAAAATGCACCCAAAGCGGCCGGTACGGTGACGCCGCCGGTGGCTTTTATCAAGGCCGTCACCATGATGAAGGAACCTCTGGAAGGGTGTGTCGGCCCCTCGATCTCCAGCAGCTCGGCCACGTTGCGGGTCGGGCCCGGTTCGACCACGAGATAGGGAAGCTCGATGCTCAAGAGTCCGAAGAACAGCACGAGGACGAGCCCGAGGGCCACCAGCAGCCTGGCAAGCTTCAGACCGGCCCCGCCAAGGCCGCCCTGCTGATTACTCGGAGACACCGCGGTTGAACTCTCTGCTGTTTTTAGTAACGGTCACGCTGGGGTTTATCGCTGTGGCGGCGGGCCTCATCCAGCATGACGCCCCGGCGAGTCCCAGGCGGAAGGCTGCCCGAGGAGGTCGAAAGATTGGCCCAAGAGGGGCCGCTCACCGCCGGCCGTCGCGATGGATCAACCGTGAGGCCACCAGCCGGGCGCAGGCCCTGTTCAGGCTGCTGGCTATGGCCGCAATCCTCGGGTTCGGCGCTGCGATCGCAGTCGCCGCGGCAGCTGCCTTGCTGATCTGGATGGCCGAAAAGCTGGCCTCGTGAATCATCCCCTGGCGCCGGTCGTGACGAACAATTCTTTTAGGGCCGAAAAAGATTCGAGGCACTTGCCGGCGCCGCGGACCACGCACTCAAGGGGCCGGTCGGAGAGATGCACCGGGACGTCACATTCCTCCGACAGCCGCATCGCCAGCCCGCGCAGCATTCCGCTGCCGCCGGTAAGAGCAATCCCCTGGGCGAGAATGTCCTGCCCCAGGTCCGGGGGCGTTTCCCCCAGCGCCGCCACCACGGCCGAAGATATCTGATGCAGCGGCTCGTCGATGGCCTCGCGGATCTCCTCGGAGGTGATCCTCAACTCCTTGGGCATCCCCGTGGCGAGCTCCCGTCCCCGCACCTCGGCGGTTTCCTCGTCCGGCAGCGGGAAAGCAGAGCCGATCTCGATCTTGAGCTGCTCGGCGGTGCGCTCGCCGACGACGATGGAGTATTCCTTTCTGATGTGCCGCGAGATGGCCTCGTCTATGTCGAAGCCGCCGACCCGGATCGACTTGTTGACGACAAGGCCTCCCATGGAAAGGACCGCGACCTCGCTCGTCCCCCCGCCGAGGTCCACGATGAGATTGCCGGTGGGCTCGTGAATCGGCAGCCCCGCTCCGATGGCCGCGGCGACGGGCTCTTCGATCAGATGGGCGGAGCGGGCGCCGGCCGCCAGCGCCGCCTCCTGCACGGCCCGCCGCTCGACCTCGGTGATGGCCGAGGGAATGCAGATGAGGGCGCGGGGGCGGGGGATGCGATTGCGAACTCCAACATTGTCCATCAGCAGACGGATGTAGCGCTCGGTGATGTCGAAGTCGCTGATGGCCCCGCGGCGAAGAGGCCTGTCCGCCACGATGT
>JBOGWH010000266.1:0-1525 GCA_050692975.1 Actinomycetota bacterium
CCGGAAACCTCAGGAGCCGGATTTGCTCCCACAAGACGCAGTCTCACGGTGAAACTGCCCGAACCCATGACTGCCTCGCGGGCGGTAAGCACGCCCGGGGCCCCCGCCCCGCGGATCAGGAACTTGACCCCGGGGGAAGCCTGCCCGGCGTTTTCCTCGAATCGCAAAGGCATCTTGAAGCCGTCCGTGAGGGCGACGGGGGCAGAAGCTGATGAGTGGGAAGATTGCCCGTCGGGCTGCGCACCCTTCACCATGGGCAGACCAGATGCCGTGCTCCAGGGCGGTCCGGTTACGGCCAGGCAGGCTGCGGCCAGCAGCGCTGCGGGGAGCCGCCCGAGCCGCCTACCAAAAACCCGCCTTGTTTTCATGATCCCCCTCGCCGGGATGCGGCCCCGGGCTCCCCGGTCCCAGGGGGTCCGGGAAAATAATTACCTGTTGCGCCGGGCCCTCGAGGGCCGGCCAAGCGCCAGGGCCCCGGCTGCGGCCGTTCCCAAAAGTCCCGCCGCAAGCAGAGCAATTCCGACCCCCGGGGCACCTGCACCTGCGGCGGCCGGCGGGGCGCTGGAAACCTCGGGCACAGAAACGCCGGGGGACATCCCGCTCCACAGGTCTGCCGATGTGGTCCCGCCTGGCGAAACGCTGCCCGCAGCGGCAACGACCTCGACCGCCGCACGAGAAACCAGGTAGTCGGGACCGGTCGCCACGACCGAATACACCCCCGGAGCCACCTCGGGAACGGTGATCGGGACCGAAAAGTAGCCGTTCTGATCGACATCGTTGGGCCCAACCGTCGCCAGCAGGGGGCCGTTTACGCCGTTCCATCTGATCTCGACCGTCGAACGCTCGGTCTGGGCCTGCCCCTTCACTCTGATTTCGGAAAAGGGCGGCGTGGTCTGCGTGGTCAATCCTATGAGGTTGGGCTGCACGGAGCAGGCCCAGACCGCGGCCGCCGACCCCAAGACCAGGATTCCGGCACTCACCCAGACGAAACTTTTCTTTCGGCTCATCGCATGCCTCCTAATTGACCAGGCTTCGCATGGTGGAGGGCATTGGGCCGTCCTGCGTGCGTCCTTTCAAGCATTGTAGGCAGCCAACCCCCGAGGGTCAATGGTCCAAAAGGATGAAAAATGCCGGTCCGCCGGGCCCGCTCCCGGGCCGGGAATGGTTGCCTAAGGGTCCCCGAATCGCTAGGATACTCACACTGCTGTAATTAACCACGGCGCACTTCCCGGCTCACCAGGAACAGGGGTTCGATGAGTTTCGTTCATCTTCATTCCCACTCCGAGTATTCGCTTCTTGACGGGGCGAGCCGGATCAAAGAGATGTTTCAGCGGGCAAAAATGCTCGAGATGCCCGCGCTGGCGCTCACCGACCACGGCGCCATGTACGGAGCGATCCCTTTCTACCTGGAGGGCAAGGCAACGGGGGTGAAGCCCCTGGTCGGCATGGAGGCTTACGTCGCCCCCAAGAGCCGATTCGACCGCCCCGCCCAGCGGGAGGACTGGTACCACCACCTGACCCTGAT
>JBOGWH010000267.1:0-7531 GCA_050692975.1 Actinomycetota bacterium
TGTGCCGCCGGAAGAATCCAGGCCACCGCCGGCCGGGGAAGTCCGCCCGGAATTCACCTCAGCAAGCTAAGGCAGGCCCCAGCAGGAAAGTTCGGGCCGGAATTCGAGTCGGCAACTAAGGCCAGCCCCAGCAGGAAAGTTCGGGCCGGAATTCGAGTCGGCAACTAAGGCCAGCCTATGAGCCGCGGGGGTGTTCGCGCTGAAATGCGGGGGGCTTTTCTACGGAAGTCCGTCCGGATTCGCCTCCGCAGCCTAAGGCGAACCAGCAGGGAGGTGCGGTCGTCGCTTAAACTCTGGGCCGCCAAAGTCAGCGTCGCCGGATCGTCGCGGTTAAAGGCCTTCCTGCGAGACGCTACGAGCCGAGGATGCTAGGAGCAAAGCCTCGTCGTAGCTATAGTTATTAAGCCTAGGCGGGAAGAAGAGCGTAGGCCGGGTTGATGATCTTCAGATCGTCGTTGTCACAGCCGATCGTGCCTTCGAGCATGATCCGGCACCCGAGGTCGATTCCGGGGATCTTGCGGCGCCCGTACCAGACGCCGGTGATCTGCTCGGTTCCGTCGAAGATCTGGACTTCCAGCAGGTAGGTGTAATCCCGGGGGGTGAGCTTGATGCTCTCCACCACGCCGGCGACGCGCTGGTGGGTTCTGGGCTGGCATTTTGCGACGAATTCTGCCCCCGGCACCTTGGAGGCCCATTCCCGGATCTTGGGAGCCTGTTCCTCTTCGGGGCTCCGGTCCAGGCGCTCTTCCAGCTTTCGAAATATTCCCATAATGATTTAAAACGTTTGGGCGCCCTTGTTTACGCGCCGTTCCCGAAAATTTCTCCTTGTCTTCAGGCCTTCTCACTTAGACGCTCGGGACCTGCGATCCGTCACGCCGCCGTTCTCGGGACCTGCGATCCGTCACCCCGCCGTTCTCGGGACCTGCGATCCGTCACGCCGGCCCTTTTAAGAAGCGGCCTCTCCGGCCCGCCTCGCCCGCAGCCGTTTAAAAGCCCAGTAAACGACGTACAAGGCAAGCAGCCCGGCGATAGCGTACGCGACCGGCTCCGTGTAAGGCAAAATCTCCTCCCAGTTGTCTCCCAGGACCAGCCCCGCATAGGCAAGCGCGAACGACCAGGGCACGCAGCCCAGAAACGTCAGAACCGTAAACGGCCAGAACTTCATCCGGGCGATGCCGGCGGGCAGTGAGATGAAGGTCCTGATCACGGGCAGAAGCCTCCCGAGGAACACGGCTCTGCCGCCGTATTTCTGGAACCACCGGTCGGCGCGCTCGATGTCGTGCGGCTTTATGAGGATGTATCGCCCGTAGCGTTCCAGCAGGCTGCGCCCACCCGCCAGCCCGAACCAGTAGGCGAGCCACGAGCCGACGAGGTTGGCCACGGCGCCGATCATGCCGACCAAGAAAAAGGAGAGCTTGCCTTCTGCGGCCAGCAGCCCCCCCACCGGCATCGTCACCTCGCTGGGGATGGGGATCAGTGCCGACTCTGCCGCCATGAGCACGAAAATCGCCCAGTAACCCCATGACCCCACTGAGGCCACAATGAACTCTTTAAACTGTTCGAGAAGCTGTTCCACCCCGGAAGTGTAAGCGCGGCTCGCTTGACAGATCGGGAAAACGGATTCACTCTCGCCACCGTTATGGCTGAAAACCTTGTAGTGGTCGAATCTCCTGCCAAAGCCAAGACCATCGGCAAGTATCTGGGCAAAGGTTTCAAGGTGCTTGCGTCGGTGGGGCACGTGCGCGATCTGCCTCCGAAAACCCTCGGAGTGGACGTGGAAAACGGCTTTGCCCTCGACTACGTGATCAACGAGGACAAAAAAAAGGTCATCTCGGCCATCGCCAAGGAAGCCAGGGCGGCGGACTCGGTTTATCTCGCGACCGACTACGACCGCGAGGGCGAGGCGATTGCGTGGCACGTGACCGAGGCATGCGGGATTCCCAGGGAAAAGCAGCGGCGCATCACATTCACCGAGATCACCAAGAAATCCGTCGAGGCCGCGGTCGCCAACCCGCGGGAGATCGACTCAAAGCTGGTCGATGCCCAGCAGGCCCGGCGCAGCATCGACCGCCTGGTCGGCTATCCGGTTTCCCAGCTGGTGTGGCAGAAGATCCGCTACGGGCTGTCTGCCGGCCGGGTGCAAAGCCCTGCCCTGCGCCTCGTGGTCGAAAGAGAGCGGGAGATTCGGGCCTTCGTGGCGGTCGAGTACTGGACTCTGGAGGCGCTCCTGGCGACCGGATCAAACGAGACCTTTATCGCAACGCTGGTTCAGATCGGCGACAAGAAGGTGCCGGTGAAGATTTCAAAGGATTCCGCTGAAGAGCTGGAAAGCCGCATACCCGATGAAGCCCGCGCTTCTTCCATCATGGCTGCTCTGGAAGGAGCAGCCTGGCGGGTGGCGGACGTCAAGACCAAAGAAATCAGGCGGACCCCGCCTGCTCCGTTTATTACCTCGAGCTTTCAGATAGAAGCTTCCCGCAAGCTCGGCTTCGGATCCCGCAGGGCCATGAGCCTCGCTCAGCAGCTGTACGAACGTGGCTACATCACCTATATGAGGACCGATTCGTCGACGATGTCGGCCGAAGCCATCTCGGAGGCCGCCGGACTCATCAAGTCGACTTTCGGCGACGACTACTGGGCGGGGCGCTACAAGCACCACGACAAGCAGGCGAAGGGGGCCCAGGAAGCCCACGAGTGCATTCGTCCCTCGGAAATGTCGCGAAGCTTGAAGGACGTCGAGGCGGCAATCCGCACCGAAGGAGGCCGGGACACGGACGCGGTCGTCAAGGTCTACGAGCTCATATACAAGCGGGCGCTGGCGTCTTTGATGACCCCGGCGGTCTTCGATCAGGTTTCGGCCGAGATCGAGGCCCGGCCCGCGGCCGGGGAAGCGGAGACCCACCTCTTCCGGGCCACCGGGTCGACGATGAAGTTCGACGGGTTCCGGCGGCTGTGGACCGAAGACAGGGAAGAGGACGGTGCGGGCGCCAATTCCCGGCTGCCGGCGCTGGACAACGACCAGGCACTCGAAGAGCGGGAACTGCGCCCCGAGCAGCATTTCACCCAGCCTCCGCCTCGCTATACCGAGGCTTCCCTGATCAAAGAGCTCGAGTCACGTGGTATCGGGCGCCCTTCGACCTACGCCACCATCATGTCTACCCTGTCGGACGAAAAACGCGATTTCACCCGTCTGGAGAACAAGCGGTTTTTCGCGACCGACACCGGCGAAGTGACCACCGATTTTCTGAACCGGTATTTCGGCGACCACTTCATGGATTTCCAGTTCACATCCGACATGGAAGAACATCTCGACGAGATGGCCGAGGGCAAGGTTTCTTACCGTCCGGTGGTGGAGTCGTTTTATATCCCGCTACAGGACCGGCTGAACAAAGCGGGAGAGGTTCCAAAAGAGGAGGTAACCACCCAGGCCACCGACGAGAAGTGCCCCAAGGACGGCGGGTCGCTGGTCATCAAGCTCGGGCGGACCGGAAAGTTCTTCGGCTGTACGAACTACCCCGATTGCGACTACACGCGTCCGCTCGACCCCAATGCCGAGGAGGCGCGGCAGTTGCTGGATGAGAAGTGTCCCGAATGCGGCAACCAGCTGGAGCGCAAACGCGGCCGGTTCGGACCTTTTGTCGGATGCTCCAACTACCCGGACTGCAAGTACATCCAGAAAAAGCCGGCCCGAAAGACCGGCTTCCCCTGTCCCAAGTGCACCGCAGAGCCCTGCAAGCGCTGCAAGGGCGAAGAGCGCGGAGAGCTGATTGAGCGCAAAGGCAAGCGGGGCGTCTTCTTTGGGTGCAGTCACTACCCGGCCTGCCGTCATACTCAAAACGAGGACCCGGCCTCGCCGGCCCCTCCCGGCGAACCGGTGCCGGCTGCCGCTAAGGCCGAATAGAAAATACAATCCCCTGCAAGGGGGTTCGAAATCGAATCTCAAAAAGCGGTCAACTCAACCAATCTGACCCGGCCCGGGCAGCGGGCCAACTATCGCCGTCTTCTGAAGGACGGCTCGTTCTTCCGCCTTTTCTTAGGGCAGGTTTTTTCGTCGTTCGGGGACTGGGTCGGGCTGCTGGCGATCCTTGCCCTCGTAAAGCGCATTTACGACAACGAGTTTGCCGTCGCGGCCGTCCTGCTGGCCCGGCTGGGCCCGGCGCTTTTCTTCGGCCCGGTCGCAGGAGTGCTGGTGGATCGCTACGACCGCAAGAAACTGATGATCGCCTGCGACCTTGCCCGGGCCGGGCTCATCTTGATCCTTCCCTTCATAGAGTCGATTTCCGGCGCCATCCCGCTTCTGTCCCCGGTGACGCTGCTGTTCATCATCTCGGCGGCCCTGGAGATGCTGACGCTGCTGTGGCAGCCGGCCAAGGATTCGGTCGTTCCGGACATGGTGGGCCAGCCATCACAGTACAGCCACGCCTATTCACTGTTGCTTCTGGCCGCCTACGCCACCTTCCCTTTGGCCGGCGCCATGTTCGGAGTTCTGGCCAAGGTCTCCGAAGGCATCGGCAATGCGCTGGACCTTATTCCGTTCGCCCTGGATCAGGAGCGTCTCGCCCTCTTCTTTGACGCGGCCACCTTCATGATCAGCGCTGGGTTGACCCTCACGCTGAACATCCGTAAGCGTCCCCCCGTCGAGAAGCGGCTCGACCTCAAGGTCGTCTGGAGGGAGCTTACCGAGGGGATCAGGTTCATCAGGCGCCATCCGATGATCCGGGTCTGGGTGCTGGGCATTGGTGGAATCTTCGCCGGGATCGGAGTCTTCATCTCCATGTCGCTGTTCTTCGTCAGCGACGTTCTCGGTGGCGGACCCAGCAGTTTCGGTTTGCTGGTGACCGCGGTTGGAGGCGGGCTCGGGGCCGGTTTCGTCTTTGCCGGGCCGGTGGCCCTGGTGATCCCCAAGGACATTCTGTTTTCCACCGCGGTGGTCGCCATGGGCGGATCCATGGTCGGATTCGGGGCGGTGTCGACCTTGCTGAGCGCGCTGGTGATGGGAGCGGTCGCCGGGATCTTTGCCGGGTTTTCTTATCCCACCGGCTACGCACTCGTGCAGGAGCGCCTCGGTCGGGACTTGCGGGGCAGGACGACCGCGGCGGTGAACACGCTGATCCGCCTGGCGGTGGTGGGGGCCTCGGCCTTCTCGCCGGCGCTGGTGAAGCTTATCGACGGCCTGTCGCCGGGAATCGTGCAGATCCTGCCCGGCCAGGCGATCGACCTTAGAGGGGTCAGAGTGGTCATGTGGCTCGGGGGCCTAACCATCCTGGGGGCTGGGATCGTCACCACGCGGGCCGTGGCCGCCAGACACCGGATGGCTCTGAAGACGCCCGGAGTCTTCATCGTTTTCGAAGGGGGAGAGGGCTCGGGCAAGTCGACCCAGATGCGCCTCCTGAAGGGTTTTCTGGAATCACGGGGAAGAAATGTGGTGGTCACCGCCGAGCCCGGAGGCACCCAGATAGGCGAGCGGGTTCGCAACATCCTGCTGGACACAGAAAACGAGAAGATGTCCTACAAAGCCGAGGCGCTGCTGTACGCCGCAGATCGGGCGCAGCACGTCGACGAGGTGATCCGCCCCAGCCTGGAAGAAGGGGCAATCGTGATCTCCGACCGGTACGTTGATTCCTCGATTGCCTACCAGGGCGGCGCCCGGGGGCTGGGTATGGAGGAGATTCGCAGCCTCAACCGGTGGGGCACCGGGGGCCTTTTCCCCGATGTTGTCTTCCTTTTCGACATTGAAGCCGGTGAAGGTCTTGCTCGCTCGGGAGTAACCGACCGGATAGAAGGCCAGGGCCTTAGTTTCCACGAGAAAGTCCGCAGCGCCTACCGCGTCCTGGCTCATTATCATTCCGACCGCTTTGTGATCGTGGACGGCTCCAGGACACCAGAGGAGATAGCCGAGGAGATCCGGGAGCGGGTGGAGCCGCTGCTGGACCGCGTCGCGGACAGGGCCGCACGGGAGCCGGCGGCAAACCGATGAGCCGGATCTTTGACGACCTGCTGGTGGCCGAGCTGGCGGAGGTTCTCCGGTCCGAGGCCTCGGTTCCCGGGGATTCCTACCTGTTCACCGGGCCGCCAGGAGTGGGCAAGGCCGAGGCGGCCCGGATGTTTGCCGCCGCGATTTTGTGCCCGGGCGCCTGCGGCGCCTGTGATGTGTGCCGGAGGGTTCGCAACGGAATCCATCCGGATGTTCAAACATTCTCTCCGGAAGGGCAGACCTTCCCCGTCGAGGTGATCCGTGAAGTCGTGCACCTGGCTTCGCAGACTCCCCTCGAGGCCGATCATCGCGTCTTCATACTCGAGGATGCCCACCTGATCGCCGAGCGGTCCCAGAATGCTCTGTTGAAGGCCCTCGAAGAGCCCAACGCATCGGTCACGTGGGTGCTGGTCGCCGACCTGGTGGACACCCTGCTGCCCACCGTTATTTCCCGGTGCAAGGTGATTCCGATTCCCTCCCCCCGCCCCGAGGCTGTGGCCCAGATCGTCCAACGCCGCCTCGGAATCTCTTCAGAGGAAACCCAGCGGATGATTCGTGCCGCTCGGGGCGACTTCGAACGGACGCTGGCTCTTGCTTCCGACGAATCCGCCAGGCAGCTGCGGCGGCTGGCTCTAAATGCCGCCACCCGCGGGGGGACGTCGGCTCTGTGGGCGCTGGACACCGTCGAGGAAGTTCAGAAGCTGGCCGCTGCGGCCCGCGATTCGAAAGCGCGAGGGTTCGGCGCCGAACTGAAAGAGCTCGAGGAGACCATCGGGAAGGGCCGGGGCTCGGCGGGGGTCCTCAAGCGGGTCGGCGACCGTCACAAGCGGGCGCTCAGGCAGATCGAAACTCAGGTCTTTTCGGACTTTTTGTTCTGGCTTGCAACCGCATTTCGCGATATGGCGGCGCTGGGGGCGGGGGCCACCGCCCAGGATGCCGCCGAGGCCGATGCCGCCGAGGCCGAACTGGAAGCGGCCGGGACCCGGCCCGTGCAATTCTGGCTCGAGATGGTCGAGGAGTGCCTCGCGGCACAGACGGCCATAGCCGAAAACGCCAACGCTGCACTGGCCGTGGAGGCGGTCCTGCTGCGCCTGCCGCTGGGTACACTGGAGCGAAGGCCGGGGTAGCTCAGTTGGCAGAGCGGCGCACTCGTAATGCGCAGGTCCGGGGTTCGATTCCCCGCTCCGGCTCTTGTTCTTCCCTCCTGTATCCATCCGGCCGGCCAATCTCCCCGTCCCGCCCGCTGCGGGCCAAAGAATCGTTTCTTTCGGGAACAGACGGGGCATAAATAGCGTCCAATCCGATGAAGCCGTTTGTGTCGCATAACAGGTACACGCCGGTTCCCGAAGGGCACCGGGGGTTTTGTCCGAAGGAGGTAGGGAGAAATGGCATCGGCATCGATCCGAGGAGCCCACGTGACCGGGCTCCCGAAGAGATCCCGGAGGTATTCGGCCGGACGGGTCTGTGCGCATCCAGATTGTGAAACCAGGCTTTCGATATACAACCGCAGGGAGACGTGCTTCGCCCACGCGGGCGTGAGGATACCGAGGCTAAGAG
>JBOGWH010000268.1:0-3565 GCA_050692975.1 Actinomycetota bacterium
GAATAGGCCGACGCCACCGTGCGATCCCGGGCGTTCTGGTTGTAGTCGATGAACACCCCATGGCGCTGTTCTTTCCACCAGGCGGTCGTGGAAATCTCCGGCGCCCGCCGCTCAACCTCGCGTGCCATGGCCAGCGCCGCGCGCCTGACCTCCGGAAATTCCCAGCGGGGATGGATCCGTACATTGACGTGAATTCCCCGGGAGCCCGACGTCTTTGGAAAGCCCGTGAGCCCGTGCTCGCGGAGCACCTCGCGTACGACCAGGGCGACGTCGGTGACGGCCTCGAAGGGAACTCCGGGCCCCGGGTCGAGGTCCACCCTCAGTTCATCGGGATGATCGAGGTCGGCCCGGCGCACCGGCCAGGGATTCAGGTCTATGCAGCCCAGATTGATCGCCCAGGCCAGGTGCGCCTTGTCCACGATCACGAGAAACTCGGCCGTCCTTCCACTGGGAAAGCTCACCACCGCGCTTTGAATCCAATCCGGGCGCGGTTTCGGGGCGCGCTTTTGGAAGAAGAACTCGCCCTCGGCGCCGTTGGGATAGCGCTTGAGTGAGGTCGGACGCTCGCTGCACCCCGCAAGCGCTCCGTCTGCAACGCTGAGGTAATACTCGACGAGGTCCATCTTGGTCGCGCCCAGCTTGGGGAAGAAGATCTTCTCGGGATTGCTGATCTTGACCTCACGGCCGTCAAGTTGAAGTAGCCTAGCGCTTTCCAAAACCGTTACCGGTCAGCAGAGCCGCTCGATCGACGCCAGCGGGACCTCAATCCACTCGGGCCGGTGGGCCTGCTCGTAGGCAATCTCGGCGACCGCCTTGTCGAGCTCGAAGGCCTTCAGCACGAACTCCATTGAAACCAGCTCGTGGGGCAACAGGGAGCCCTGGAGGTTGGCCACGGCTACATATCCCTCCAGGAATGCCTGCCGGTTGCGGTCGGCCCAGCCTTTTGCGAGATGCACCGGCCGCTCGTGATGATCAAGCATCGTCGACCATGCGGCGTAATGAAACGATCGCATCATTCCGGCAACGTCCTTCAGCGGAGATGAAACGGGCCGTTCCTGGAGACCGGGTTCGTCGTCGCCTTCGAACACCGACCATCCCTTCTCCGTCCGGACCACCTCGCCGAGATGGAGATTTCCGTGGATACGGATCTGGGGCCCCGGATCATCCAGGTCGTTTAGCTCACCGAACACTCTCAAGGCCGACGATCGATCCAGTTGAGGGTGCTCTACGGTCTCGAGTTGCTCGATCATGAGGCGGGTCCATTCCGCCGGCTCCCCCGAATGCACTCCAAAGGCCTCTGCACTGTATGCGTGAAGCGTGCCGGTGGCCTCGCCCAGCCTCTGTGCCTCCGAGGCAAAGTCGGCTCCTGCCTGGGAGGGGTCGCCGCCGCGTTCGTAGTAATCGCGCAGCGAGCCGACCGCCAGGGCCCAGCCCTTTACACCGTCGCCCGATACCCCGCCGGTCACTGGCCGTCCACCAGCTGGAACCAGTAGAAGCCGTGCTCCCCCAGTGTCAGCAAGTAGGGCAGCTCACCGATTCGCGGAAAGGGGATGCGGCCCAAAAGCTCCAGCGGCATCATCCCGGCAAACCGCGAAAGCGCCAGCTCGACCGGCTGGGGGAAGCGGCTGAGATTGTTCACGCAGAGGACTACCTCGTCGCCGAGTCTGCGCAGGTATGCGAGCACCGCCGGGTTCTCGGCCGGTAGGACCTCGAAGGTGCCCGTACCGAATACCGAATGCTGGCGTCGCACTCTGAGCATTCGCTGCAGCCAGCGCAGAAACGAGCTGGGATTTCGCATCTCGGACTCCACATTGAGCGCCTCGTATCCGTACACCGGGTCCATCAGCGGGGGGAGGTAAAGGCGGGCGAAGTCGGCTTTTGAGAAGCCCGCATTGCGGTCGGGACTCCATTGCATCGGGGTGCGGACGCCGTCCCGGTCGCCCAGAAACACGTTGTCGCCCATTCCGATCTCATCGCCGTAGTACAGGATGGGACTACCCGGCAAGCTGAACAGCAGGGCATGGAACAACTCGGCGGTACGCAGGTTGTTCTCAAGCAGCGGCGCGAGCCGCCGGCGGATCCCGATGTTGACTTTCATCAGCGGATCCTTCGCGTACTCGGAGTACATGTAGTCGCGTTCTTCATCGGTGACCATTTCCAGAGTCAGTTCATCGTGGTTTCTCAGAAAGATTCCCCAATGGCAACCGTCGGGGATCTCGGGAGTCTGGGCCAGAATCTCTGTCACCGGATAGCGCTGTTCGCGGCGCAGCGCCATGAACATCCGCGGCATCAGGGGGAAGTGAAAACACATGTGGCACTCGTCGCCGTCGCCGAAGTAGTCGACCACGTCGGCCGGCCACTGGTTCGCTTCTGCGATCAACACCTTGCCCGGATAGACGGCGTCGACTTCCTTTCTGAGCCTCTTCAGGAATTCGTGGGTCTCGGGCAGGTTCTCGCAGTTGGTTCCCTCGGCCTCGAACAGGTAAGGCACCGCGTCCAGCCTGAAACCGTCGAGGCCGAGGTCCAGCCAGAACTTCACGACCCCCAGCATCGCTTCCTGAACCTCCGGATGGGCGTAGTTGAGGTCGGGCTGGTGAGCGAAGAAGCGGTGCCAGTAGTACTGGCCTCTCTGCTGGTCCCATGCCCAGTTGGACCTTTCGGAATCTACGAAGATGATCCTCGCCTCCGGCCACCGGTGGTCGTCGTCGCTCCACACGTACCAGTCCGCTTTGGGGTTGTCCCGGGATTCTTTCGATTGCTGGAACCAGGGATGCTGGTCGCTGGTGTGGTTCATGACCATATCCGCGATCACCCGGATGTTTCTCTTGTGGGCCTCGGTAACCAGTTCCACCACGTCGCCGAGGTCGCCGTACTCGGGAAGGACGGTGAAGTAGTCGCTGATGTCGTAGCCTCCGTCGCGCATCGGCGACTGGTAGAAGGGAAGCAGCCACAGGCAGTCGATGCCCAGCCATTCGAGATAGTCCAACTTGTTGATCAACCCGGGGATGTCTCCGGTTCCGTCGGCGTTGGAGTCGTAAAAGCCGCGCACCAGCACCGAATAGAAGACCGCGCGCTGGTACCAGCGCTCGTCTGCGAGGGGATTGTTTTCGATCGGGTCGTGTTCGAGGTCTATCGCATGAAACTGTGCCGCGAAGTCCTCGTTCATGTCGTGGCGTCCCCCCTAATGCCCGTCTATACCGCCCCGGCAGGGGGCAGCGGCATTATTGCGGCGCACTCGCCGGCCGGGTCGAAGCTGAGGCTCACTTTGCCGTCGCGGGCATCCATCCGGACCCCCGAGATTTCATCAACCAGGTCGCCCGGCGACGGCTCCCCCCAGGCTCCCGAGTCCAGGGCGACCGAAGCGTGCTGCGGCTCGTGTGGATCGAGCGACACCGTGGTGAGAACGATGTCGGAGAGGTCCTGGGAAGCCTTCGAGTACGCGATTACCCGGTCGTTTCCGGTGTCGTGGAACCGGACCCGCCTGAGCTGGCTGAAAGCGGGATGGGCGCGGCGGATGTCGTTGAGTCTCGTTACGAACGAGATGAGGTTTGGCTCTTTGTTGAAG